>CAZYDZ010000153.1:0-5691 GCA_964646535.1 uncultured Opitutaceae bacterium | reverse complement strand
TCATGGTGTCTGCATGGAGCGGCGCGGGGTCAGTGGCAAAACCCACAACCAATGGTTTGAGTTTCGCATGACCATCCACAACCCTGCGCTGACAGCCCAGGTGATGGTCTCTTGTGCGCGGGCGGCAGCCCTCCACCTCTCCCCTGGAGCCTACACGCTTCCTGAAATACCTCCCCTGGATTTACTCCCGGGAGATCGGGAAACATGGATCAAAACACTCATCTGACAACCAGCAAGCTTCTTCCACACATCACTCAGGGATTCTCGTAGTTGCTGAGGTGAGGATAAAGGGTCTTGTACTGACCGTACGACAACTGATTGTGTACAAAGTACACCTTCTCGCCAACGGTGCGTCCGGTAACCCCGTTGGGAACCTGACCGCTGCTATGAAACTTGGCCTGCGGGTTATTAGGCATGGTCCAGGATTTATTCATTGCGGCAGTGTCACTGAAATCATTGCGCGGTACGGTTTCCACATTACCAGCCATAAAAAGGAAATTGAGCGCGTCCCCGTGCCCGTGTGAGCGCCCGGGGGACGTTTGCCCCCACCCGGAGCCCGTTTCCCCAAAACTGCCATTCAATGCCTGATTTTGATGCACAAAAGCCCACGTGGAAATTCCACTTCCATCAGAACGCACTTCCAGTAAAAACGGATAGCGCGTCTCGTCAAACGAGACCTTGGACGGAACTGCGCCAATGCTTACCGGTATTCCATTTCCCAATACCACCGGAAAGGCAGGAGGGAAGTCATCAAAACGGAATTGTATCAGTAGTGTATTGATAGCATAACTACCTCGTACCCGAACCGTCCGCTCACTGGAATCCAGAAGCCTGGCCGCACCACCCATTCCTCCGGGACAAAATGGCAACTCGCCGCGGGTACGATTATCTGATGGGTTGTATAGCAACTCTGTCAGATAGCCGAACAGATGATAATGCAGTGTAAGATTCGGATTTATACCTCCTTCGGGAATAACCCCGAACTCACTGTGTGAGGCGCTGACAGGATAACCCGGAGGGAGCCAGCCCCCGTGATCACCCCGATAAGCGTGCAGCGCGGACGCGATCTGACGCATGCTACTAACGCAACGCACCGTTTCGGAGCGCTGCATCACATAGTTGAAAGACCCCAATAACAATAGCGCCAATAGCATGAGAATCGCTACCACAACAAGCAACTCCATCAAGGTAAACCCTTGTATTCCCGATCTCCCCAACCCCAAACCGAATATTCCTTTCCTGCGCTCTCCATGCGAAAAAAGAACACGAATCATGATCCTGATGATACATGAAACCAATATGCCTCACAACAGGACTCTGGTTGCTTTTATAGCACTGGTGTTGCATCCAATATACAGAAAACCACAACTATTCCACCCACACGGAAATAATGCGCGCATGGTCTACCCCCCATGTCTCCGTCACTTGCACACGAATCGCCTGCGCCTGGACCAGCTTGACAAGTCGATAGGTCCAGCGGCGCTGCCAGTTCAATGCAACCTCTGTCAGTGGCCGCCAATCGCCCTCCCGTGTCTGGTACTCCACGGAAAAAGATTTCACCAATTCGGGTTGCCCTGTCCCCCATATCATTTTGGATGCAATCTGGCTGGACATGGTCAACGTCAGTCTCCGATGTAGTCCCGAATCAAATACAATCTGTAATTCACGAACCTCCCTCTCCTGCGGCCAACGAAATTCCAGCCATGCGGGCAATCCCTGACTCGGGTCACTCATCCAGCGATGAACGCCGCGCACCACCCGTTCAGGAGACACACCGCGTTCATGCGCCACACAACGGTTTTGTCCTGAAAGAACATGGACGGCCCGCCCTGGTTCCTGCTCGCTGGAAGCACGGATTTGCGCATCCTCCAACAGATTGCCCGCACCATGATCCCTCTCGCCGATCAGAAAAGCATCCTGCCTCAAAAGCCGTTGGCGGATTTCACGGATTTTCTCCGGCTGCCGACAGAGGTACTGCGGCAACACGCCCGAGCGCACACTGACTGCCGCCGCCATCCCCACCCCCTCGCCCACAACGGAACATGTCGACATGATTCGCGTGGATGAAAACGCTACGTGCGAGGCCGAAAGATTGCGACCTGCAAACATCAGGTTGGAAATATTGCGAGAGATACAGCTACGCAGTGGAATATCGTACAGATACTGCATCTCATGGTGGTGTACGGGACCGCTCCCCTTGGCATCCATGCCCTCCGGTGGTTGCAACTCCATCGACCAGCCGCCATAGGCAATCGCATCCTCAAACACACGGGATTGCAACAAATCGTGTTCCGTCAACACATGCTGACCAATAAACCTGCGGCTTTCACGCTTCCCGGGCACCATGCCAAACCATTCCAACGCCCAGTTGTCCGCACCGTGATCCCCTCCGTTTTTAATGAAATCCCAAACCCCCATCACAATACGCAACAATTCGTGGCGTATTGTCTCATTATCCTTGAGCGTATTGAGATGCCCTCCCCAAGTCAGCCACCAGTAGCCGTAATCCCAACAGTCATTGTTATAAGCGGTGAAAATATCCTCTCTTCCCTTAAAGTCTTCCGCGGTAAATCTCCTTGCCCAAGACGGAGCAATAAATGGCATTGGCTGATCATGCCTGCGCCCCATCAGCAACAGGGAAGAACCGAGTGATTTACTGTCACTCTGTTCTGGCGCCGTCATCTCGCCATACACTTCACGGCCTTCGCGACCTTGCACATACTCCGCCCCCGCCGCATACCCCAACCCTCCATCTCCCGTGCAATCGACATAGACGGCAGCCCGAATACGAAACTCGTCCTCGGTGGAATGACGCATTGCCTTCGCCGCCGTGATGCGATTTCCCTCCATCGTTGCTTCCGTCACCCGTGTGTTCAGCAACAAAGTCAGATTGGATTCTGCCAGGCATTTCTCGTACAGAATCAGGTCAAACATCGACGGCGAGCGCTGCGGATTGCGAAACGAATTCTCCAGACGGATTTCCTCAATGATGCCGCTCTCGCGCACCTCCAGCTCCAGCGGCAGATGGGGTCGACTCCAATTGGAGCTGATCACATGCATGCGAATCTCACTGGAAGCATTCCCCCCCAACACAGGCCGATCCTGGCAGAGTACCACCTTTACTCCCGCGCGCGCTGCGGACAGTGCGCAACAAACCCCTGACAAGCCGCCTCCCGCCACCAATACGTCACAGTCAATATCACAAACTGTCCACAATGGCCCCGTATCTGTTTTTTGCATGAGAAAGTTTCAGGTTGAATAAATAGCCTCACTGCACGCGCATGGCGCACAACATGAAGAATTTCCTATACCCGTAGGATGCTTTCCGCGACAGGTCAATCCTTGACCAGCCTGGCGCGCACAACATGACAGGCATGCGGCTCCACCTTGCGACGATAGGTCTCGCGCTTCACGCCAAGATCTTCACCCGTCCAGACATCCGTCATCGCCAGCCCATAACCGCGCGTTGGCACTCCAATATCAAAAAATTGTACCGACACGTCACCCGCTTTATCGCCGAGGTTGAAAAAACCGATTGCCAGGTCGCCATTACTGAGAATCTTCACATAGATATAACAATCGTGCCAATATGTGATGGTGTAGGCAGGGCGGCCTTCTGGATCCTGATTGATCGCAATTAATTCACGATTCATCAGGATTCTACGGGTCTGCTCACTCATCTGACGGATATCACATCCGATAATCAACGGCGATGTCGCCAACGCCCATGCGGAAAAATGCGTCTTGTACTCTTCTTCCGTACAACCGCCAGCAGCCACATGCCCCTTGCCCGACATACCCACCACCATCATGTCCATGTCGTTCCAGGCTCCCTGGCCACCGTAACACTCGCGATTCAACTGGGAGAGTATCGTCTCCCTTATGCTGTTCCAACCGTCATTGATATCACCATACGAACGCCAGGTGTGCGCCCCTGCGGCGCGCATCCAGGTATGAGCATCGTGATACCCCCAGTTACACGCGGCCAGCAAGATATCCCGACCGCAGTTGCGCAACGCCAGCGCCATGCGCTTGTACAAGACATGACCTGGCACATGAAACGGCTTGTAGCAATAATCGTATTTCAGATAATCCACTCCCCATTCGGCAAACATCTGTGCATCCTCATACTCATGCTCAAAACTGCCTGGCGCTCCTCCGCAAGTCTCCACCCCTACGCAGGAATAGATGCCAAACTTGAGGCCCCTGCTGTGGATGTAATCCGACATTGCCCTGAGTCCACTGGGAAACTTTATAGGATCAGGCACCATCTGACCTTTGCTGTCGCGCTTGTCCAGCGACCACCAGTCATCAAGGATGACGTACTCGTAACCAGCTTCCTTTAACCCGCTTTCCACCATGTGGTCAACGGTCTCCCTAACCAGCTGTTCTGAAATCTCCCCACCAAAGGTATTATAGGTATTCCACCCCATCGGTGGACGTGAAACGACCAGACTCATAGCAACAAATATTAAGATTCAGGCTTTTGAATATCTTGATTGGCTTCATTAGCCAACTGAACTAATTCGCGAATCAACAAACTTGGGTCTTCTTCAAAACGCAACGTGCAAAAACGCTCTCTCATGTCGTAATAATGAGCTGGATCGCGCCGCCAATGATCCAGCGTGCGCCGCAGATCGTGTGAACTGACCATCTTAATCGCCGCCCTGCTTTGCAGGAAATACTTCAGGGTCAGCCGTTCCTGCGGCATTACCCCGCCCATGCCATTGAAGATAATCGGGCAGCGGAAATGTAATGCCTCAGCACAGGTCGTGGTTCCTCCGCGCGTCACAATCACATCGCTGATCTGCGTCAATCGGTGCACCTGTTCAGAATACCCCTCCACGTAGGAAACCAGATGCTTGCGCGTGGCCAGCCAGTCTGTCACCTCGCGGTGAGAAGCTTCGTTTTTCCCGCATACCACCACCACTTGCAGCCAGTTGGCAAACTCCTCCAGTATCGGCAACAGTTTCAGGTGATTGTTAGCTCCCGTCCCTCCCGTCGCCAAAAATACGGTGAAGCGATCGGGATCCAGGCCGAACTCCTCTTTGCGCACGCGTCGGCGCTCCTCCTCGTTCATCGGCTGTCGGTACACCATCGGGCGCATCAGGTGCCCGCGCACCACGCAACGCTCCCACGACATCCCTTGCTTAATCGCATAATCCTGTGCCTCCGCGGTGCGCGAAATATATAGGTCGGTACTCGGTTCCACCCAGTTTGCGCTGTAGCCATAGCCACCCGAAAACTCTCCGCAATAAACGGCACAGCGTACGTTGTTGGACCCCAATACCTCGCGCGCTTCCTGGAAATAGCCACGATTGGTACAATCGTGTACGCTGAATACCAGATGCGGCTGGTAAGATTCCAGTAAACGACGGTAGTAGCTTTTACCCAGGCTGACCGATTTGCGATTGAGAAAACCAAACAATTCCACCACACACCAATAAGGATGGTGCAGCCACGGGGCATTTTTCTGAATCCAGTTATACAGATTCACCCCGAACGCTATGATTCTTGAGGAGTTTTCCAGCAAACTTTCGATTTTTACTTCCACCCGATCTCCGTACAATTCACTCACCCATTGGGAAAAAGCGATCGCACGCGCATCATGGCCACCTCCTGTGCTGGAGGTGAGTACGAGAATCCTTGTTTTTGTCTCAGTCGGAGACTCCATAATATCGTTGTATACAA
>CAZYDZ010000152.1:0-5698 GCA_964646535.1 uncultured Opitutaceae bacterium | reverse complement strand
GCTTGGAGATCGGGCTTTACCCATAAAAACCGGCGATCACCTCACTAAACTAGCGATATTCGGGTCACGGTCAGTCTTTGTCGATGTAACGTTCCGTCACCTGTGAGTAGGAATCGATTCGGCGGTCGCGGAAAAAGGGCCAGATGCGTCTGAATTCTTCCACTTCATTCCAGTCCAGGTTGCAGACAACCGCACAGCTCTCTGATTCAGAAGCTTGGGCGATGATTTGTCCGTAGGGATTGCAGACGAAGGATTTGCCCCAGAATTCCAGATTGCCCTCGATTCCGATGCGGTTGACGGCGACTACGTAACAGCCATTGGCTACGGCGTGCCCGCGTTGCACGGTTTCCCAGGCATTGTACTGGGCTGCGCCGAGTTCCGCTTTTTCTTCAGGCACCCAACCAATGGCGGTTGGGTAAATGAGGACATCGGCTCCCTGCAGCGCCGTTAGCCGTGCGGCTTCAGGATACCATTGATCCCAGCAGATGAGAACGCCAATACGGCCAAAACGCGTATCCCATACACGGTAGCCGAGGTCTCCTGGAGTGAAATAGAATTTCTCAAAAAAACCAGGATCCTCGGGGATGTGCATCTTGCGGTACTTCCCCAGATAAGTGCCATCTGCATCAATGACCGCGGCGGTATTGTGGTAGAGTCCGCGCGCACGCTTCTCAAACAGTGATGCGACAATGACGACACCCAATTCTCGCGCCAGTTCACCAAGGCTGTTGGTGGTAGGGCCTGGAATGGGTTCGGCCAGATCAAAGAATTCGGTGCGCTCAATCTGACAGAAATAGGGTGTCAGGAACAATTCCTGTAGACAGATGATATTGGCTCCCTGCTCTGCGGCTGAACGAATCAGTTCCACGGTCCGTTTGTAGTTGTCCGCGGGATTGCTGGAGCAATCCGTCTGGATCAACCCGATACGTGCCTGATTTGTCTTCATTAGCGCACCACTTTATTCAGCGGGTATTCAATAATGCCCTCGGCTCCAAGAGCTTTCAGGCTGGGGATGATTTCACGCACCACTTTTTCATCCACCACCATTTCAAGTGCAACCCAGTCCTGGTTGCTGAGGGGGGATATGGTGGGATTGCGCAGAGCGGGAAGATTTTTTAACAAATCATCCAGATTGGACTTGGGCGCATTCAGTTTCAAGCCCACCTTGGAGCCGGCTTCCAGCGCGGCCTGTAAGAGAAGGGCAATCGTTTCAATCTTCTTGCGTTTGGCTGGGTTATTCCACGACTTCTTGTTGGCAATCAGTTTGGTGTTGGTGTGCAACAGCACATCGACAATACGCAGCTTGTTGGCGCGCAGGGAATTGCCTGTTTCCGTCAGGTCGACGATAGCGTCCACCAGGTCGGGTACCTTGACCTCGGTGGCGCCCCAGGAGAACTCGATATCGGCCGTCACTCCGTGTTTCTCAAGGAATTTACGGGTGATTTGCACCACCTCGGTGGCAATACGTTTACCCTGCAAATCCCGAACTTCGCGAATCGGAGAATCTTCAGGGACGGCCAACACCCATTTGGAGGTAACCTGGGAGGCACGACTGTATACCAGATCGCAAACCTCGACTACATCGGAATCGTTCTCCACAATCCAGTCGTGACCTGTCAATCCGCAGTCAAAAAAACCGTGTTCCACATAGCGGCTGATTTCCTGGGCGCGCACAAAGCGTCCTGCCAGTTCAGGATCGTCTATCGACGGTTTGTAGGACCGTGAACTTTTGCTGATGCGGTAGCCAGCCTTGGCAAATAGCTCCAGAGTAGCCTCTTCGAGACTGCCCTTCGGAAGACCTAACATGAGAAGTGGTTCTTGATTCGTCACAACCGCCATACTGACCGATTCAGGCTTTGTTGGACAAGGAGAAAACTGAGACTCTCCCATAGGACCTATAATCAAGTCTGTGTGGTCAAACCTGGTAGGTTTGCAGCGGTATCGGGTCGAGGATGCGGGCCTTGGGCAGTTCGATTGCGAGTTCACCTGCGAACCATTTGCGGGCTTCGGGGTCGCCGTGGGTCAGTACGATGGCGCGCGGGTCGAGTTTTTTGGCGTAGTTGACCAGTTCGTCGCGGTCAGCGTGGCCGCTCAGGTCATAGCGTTCAATTTTTGCTTTCACCCGTGTGGAATAATCGAGCGCCTCGAACAGGAAATCGTCACCAGGATGGGAGGCGAGCAATTGTCCGCCAGGGGTGTCTGGATCGCAATAGCCGACAAAGCAGAACGTATTGTGGGCGTGGCCGAGCATGCAGGCGGCGGCGAGATAGGAAGGGGTGTTGGGAACCATCATGCCGCTGCTCAACAGATAAATACCTGGGCGGGCGACATCCTTTTGTGGTTTCATCACCTTGGGCAATCGCTCGTTCTTCAGGTCTTTCAGCCACTGTTGTTTGAAATGGATTTCGCCTGTGCGTTTGGCTATGGTGTCGAAGTAGCTGGCGAGATCAACGCCGAGGCCTGTGCAGAAGAAGGGGGAGGTGGGGATACGTTTGTTTTGTCTTGCCTGCCAGATCAATGAGATCAGTTCCTGCATGCGCCCGAGTGCAAATACGGGGATCAGTACGGAGCCACCCTGGTCAAGCGTGTGAGATATTGTATCGAACAGCCGTTCGGTTTCTGATTCGCGGGTGCCCTGGGGCAGGCGCGGCGTAATCCCGCGCGTGGTTTCGGTAATCAGGGTATCCACGGGATATTCGGGGAATTGGGCTCCCCGGAGGATGTTCATATCGCCGAATTGTACGTCACCCGTGTGAAAAATGCGCCGGTGCTTGTAAATAAATTCAATGCCGACGGCTCCTGGAATATGGCCTGCCCGATAAAAACGGAATGTCAGTTCTTCTTTCCCGTGATGCAGGGTCTTGTCGTGCTGCAAAGGGATTGCCATGACTCGAGTGTCGATTTCATCCACCTGTTCGTGGGTGAAAAACGGATACTCCCGAATGCCAAGTTCCTCGCGCTGGCGCTGCATGACATTGACAGAGTTGTGCAGCATGCGCGAATAGAGCATCTGCGAGACCTGCGACATGTAAATGGGGGTGTTGGGATATTTCCCTGCCAGGATCGGTAGAGTCCCCAGGTGATCCAGGTGGCAGTGGGTGAGAAAAATGGCGTCCAGGGAGAGATCGCCGAGTTTGGAAAAGTCAGGAATACTTTCAAGCCCTGTCAGTTTGGGGTGCAACCCGCTGTCCACGACGATGCGGAAGGGGCCGATTTCCAGAAGCATGCAATTAGATCCAATTCCCCCCTCGTGGTTTAGGTCGGTAAGTTTCATGAATGCACCAAGCAGAAACCTTCTTTAACTGTTTTGGCAAGCCGTAACCGAAATGAGTGGACAAAAACCACTCAGTGCAGTTTGTGGGGCAATATTTTGTTGCCCGTAATACCAGCCAATGTTCCTTTGCGGCACAGATGGATTTTCCATGCCTGTTGATCCGTATTCAACAGACGAATACTGCGGATCATTTTCCGGCAGCGCTTGAATGCGTAGAGAATGGCGCGGGCTTTGGCGATTATCCCTTTGGAGTGACGCAGCTCAAACCAGGTCTGGTTGCGGCAGATTGTGTAGTAACGCAGTGGTGCATAGTCTTGCAGCAGCAGTGTGGCTCCCTTGTGTTCAATCTGTACCGGTTTGCCGTAGCGGTGCGCCATGTGCGCATCCGTGATGACAGCGATGGATTGTCCGCGGGCGAAAATCTGTTCTGCCAGCGCATGCTCCAGCGCATCCAGGAATATCCACTCGGGCAGCCGCTTCAAGGGTGTGTCCGCATTGAGCCGGAGCAGGCTGCCGCTGTGCAGAATCATATCGCATGTGTAAAACCCGTGTGAAGGCTCGGGGGAGGAGATCATGCGGTAACGGTAGCCGAGAAACTCGTAGCCGTGATGGGTCCTGCCTGTGCCTCTTTCACGGATTTGTGGTCCGACCACCGCGGGATCCAATCCTTGCTGCTGCATGCGTTGCCAGCCCTCCCATAAACACGAAAGACAGTCCGCCTGTGGCAGGGAGTCCTGATCGAACAGCCAGATAAAATCCGTGTGCTGATGTTCAGCCCATTCAATGGCAAAATTCACACTGGCGACCAGGCCGGGATTGTGCGGCATGTGCACATAATCCACCCGAATATGGGCCAGCGAGGGGATGGGGAGCGGTTCGGGAGAGTTGTCTACAACGAGGATTTGCGAGACACTCAGTGGGGATTGTGCGGCAACGGCGCATAATGTTTCCTGCAATGCCTCGCCATCACAATACGCAGTCACTACTGCAACCACTCTGGGTGCAGCGACGACGTTTTCAGAAGCAGGAGAGAACCCCATAGCAATCGGGGCTCAGCAGCAATCAGACCTTGGTGACTTTGCCAGCCTTGATCGCCTTGACAGAAACCAGCATGCGTTTTACCTGCCCGCTGGGAAGGAGAACGCGAACTTTCTGTAAGTTCGGACGAAACAGGCGCTTAGTCACCTTGGTAACGTGCGTACCAATCCCTCCGCTCTTTTTGGATTGTCCTTTGCGGTGGATGATACTTCCTGTGGTGGGACGCTTCCCGGTAATCTCACAAATCTTGGCCATTTTTAGAAAAAAGGAAGAAAGTAGGTTGTTTTTGCAGCCAAGGCAAGAGTTTTCTCAGGAGCTGGTCAATAGTCCCAGCGGTTTGAGTTCAAGTAAACATGACAGTGTTCGCAAATATAGAAAACTGTGTACTGTTTATTTGTATCCTGAATGATTTTTTTGCGCATGTAGTGATTGCAGTGGGAACAGCGTAATGGAGACCATGTCCAGAAGCGGATACGGATCAGCAACCAACCAGAGAGAAACAGAAGCCCGATGCAGACAATAAGAGCGACGACAAAGCAGACAAACAGGTTATACCCCAACTGGACGCTGATAATGAATGTACTCAGGGCGATTGTGAACAAGGCAACCCCTACCAGTATAGGGCGGAAAAACTCCCAAAGCAGGAGTAGGCATCGCGCCCTGCGCGATCGGTGGTAAATGTTGTTTGAATCTGGGCGTAGGGAAGGGCTGGATGATGTGGATAGGGGGGTAATGTTAGGCACAGACATAAGGGTGCAAAATTCTATAGACCGTACGGTCTTACTCCAAGCTAAGATCTATTGTCAGTAGGTCAAGGTTTTGTTGCGGATAAGGCCTCGAAGCGCATCCCATAGAAGGAAGGGTGTAACAGTTCACGCAAAATACTTCTATGTTGCATGTTGCCAGTGGAAAAAATATTTTCCAGCGACTGACGGGCGTGCTGCAGCCAGAAAGCCTCCAGCCGGTGTCGCTCTACGCGCTCGCAACCGTGTTCCCGCAGGACAGTCTCCAGCCAATCCCAGCACGGATCACAGGTGATATCTTGCTCCCCCGGGCGCGCCAGCAGGTCGTTGTGTACCTGTTGCTGGAAAAAAGACCTGCCTGTGCCCTCTGGAAATTCATGGACCAGTTCACGCCAGGTTTTGCCGTAATCCACGGTCAGCAAGACCCCATGCCAGTTGACCTGCAGCAGTTGTCGCAACCAGTCGCAGGCTGCCAGGGGCAGGTCGAGGATTTGGCCTGCAAGGGGTGGGGTAATGGATTGCAAGATGGGTATCAGTCGTGGTTCGGGGGGTAGCCATTCCCACTGCCAGAGGTATCCATCAGGGCGCACTGCCGCTTCCTTCCATCCCGCGGGGGTAAACCGTACCCGATGGAAAGGTTGCG
>CAZYDZ010000151.1:0-5710 GCA_964646535.1 uncultured Opitutaceae bacterium | reverse complement strand
TGGCAAAACTGCCGGATGGATTTTGCAACCGATTCAAGGCATCGCCCAACAATAAAGCCGCTTCATAGCGTTTGTTCGGCTTTATACCCTCCATATAAGTCGCCTGACGCAATACAGTTTCAGCTTCCGCACTGGTCGCGTTATCGCGTGCATCCAGAATAATACGCGCCAACTGGATACGCCCATCATACTGTTCCTCGACACCGATTCCTCTAAGTGCCAACGCACTACGGGCTGCTTCCGCAGCCTCCTTGAACTGTCGCTGTGATTGCAGTACGGAAGCCACATTCAGCAACAATGGGAAACGCTCCACTTCTATAATATCGGGAAGGTCCAATGCCTCCCGCCAGGCTTTCAATGCTTCCTCGCGACGATTATTGCGCCGCAACATTTCTCCCAATCCCAACAAGGCATAGGCACGTTCTGAGCAGGTAATACCTTCCACCTCGAGTGCCTGCTGATAGGCCTCTGCGGATGGCTTCCACTGATTGCGCGCCTGATAGACGCGCCCCATTTCACGATGCGCCATAAAGCGTTGCGATGGTGTGGCCTGTGGATGCGACAACACCTTGTCCATTGCAGCCTTCGACGCGGAAACATCATTGGTCACCGAGACTAAAAAGGCAGCATCCAACAGCTCCTCCACACTCTCCCGCACAACCGTTGCGTCAGTAACCAAAACACTCAGGAGCACAGCTCCAATCATCCATAAAGTCTGTCTGTTCATATCGACAATCAGGGGTTCGAGGAAGCCAGTTCCATCAGTTTTAGAATATATTCAATGACATCCATGCGCACGGCATTAAGATCCGCTTCATGTTGATCCAGCAGAGCCAAGTACTGTTTGGCCTTGCGCGCCTGATACAGACGCTGGATATCGCCAGACTCGATCGCATCACGCACCAGCAACTGTAGTTGAGTGACGTAACGAATATCGTCAATCGCCTCACGAAAACCCTCCCATTGCAACGTGTCCACCACACCACCGTGATTGAGATAGGCCACCACCATCGGACGGTATGGCGTGTTGCTGAGATCATTCCACGGACCCCATGCAAAACGATAATTATAGGTCATGTTATGTCCCTGCAAATAGCCGAGCAATCCGTGCTGACGACGTACAAATTGCGGGTTCTCCGAAGCCGTATGCTGCCCCGCATAGAACGACAGATATACATCCATATCCTTCCATCGCTTGATTCTCTCCGTCGCATCCGGGTAGCCCCCCATCATGTGCCATCCGTAGGCATAGGCGCCTTTGTAAAACTGCGGCGCATGACCCGCGTTGCCGAGCAGAATACCATATTGTTCGAAATACGGATGGAACCCGCGCGTCGCTACCACAAACCCAGGTCCGTTTTCATCGCCATGCTTCAGCAGGATATCGGTGTGTCCCAGATGCTGCTGATAATAGTCGCGCGCCTTATCCGCACCCGATTTCGCAACCATCATTTGATCAAACGACATACGATGGCTGTGAGTGAAATGCGGTAAAAACCGGTACGGATGTGCGATGTAAGGACGGGTCGGAAATCCCAATTCCTTCAGCAGAGAAATCCCTTCATCCCCCTCCAGTTGATCCACACGCGGGTACAGCAGATTGTGATCTTTGGCATTGATCAGCATCCCGCGCAGAAACTCCACACTCATATCGGGATTGTAAAAATTGCGCAGCCGATCGAGTTCAAACCCACTCATCATCGAAGCGATAAACGGGCGGTCAAGATCGCGCCAAGCCAGCGGAGCAGGCAGGACAAATGGCAAAACACGCACCGCCACGGCGATGTCATGGATTTTTCTACCATTCTCATTCACTGCAATTACACCCGTATAAAGTCCCGGTTGCTGGTCTTTTTCCGCATGTACCGTAAGAAAGAACTGTTTGAATTGATTCGCTTCCAACGTCACTGGCTGCAAGGTCTCCGCATCGGCAAAACCGGGCTGAAACGGATCAAACAAACCGCGGTGATAATACTGTGCCGGATCCAGTTCAATCGGCGCGGAAATCCATTGGTGATGCTCCCCCTGTTCGTTGCGGATACGGGCATAATTGGCCTGCTTCTGTGTATCCACACGCACCAGGTTTTCGTCCTTGAGCAGTAACTCCGGTGTCAGACGCAATCCGATATCCTGAAAATAGCTGTGCCAGCGATTGCCATTCTGGTACCAGATTTTCACGACCTTCAGATCGAGTTTGGTCGCGGGCAGCACCCCACCCTCACGGCTGTGCAGATCGGGAATCGAAAAGGTCACATTCTGGCGGTCGCGCAAGGAGAACAACTGGAAGGAAGCGGGCTCGAATTCATCCTGTGCCATCAGGACTCCCAGCACCTCATTCCATTCACCGTCCTCTGGATAGACATCCCCCAGGCGCATGACATCACTCATCGGAGTCACAACCACGTGCGCCAGGTCTGTCGTCTGTCCAGATTGCTTAATAAGCTGTTCCACTCTGGCGCGATTGGCTCCTGTGTTCTTCTGAAATTTCTCAGAATGCGGATTGTCCGGTTGCCATGCTAACAAGTGGGCACCACAGACAAGCCCAATACACCAGGGCAAGACACGCAGACAACACAGGGTATAACGAATTAAGTTCATAGGCATCGGGAGGGAAAGGAAACCTCTCATCAGGACAGGAGTTTCGTGAAAAAGTTTCACTGTGCTTTATAGTAAATCAGACAGCAATGGTCGTAACTACCTTTAAGCTAGCCTAGCGCCAACGAATATCCAATAGGATAGTCGTTGCAATTACAGAACGTATGTTGCAACCATTTTACCCTACGTCGAACCAGTAATTGCCCGCTCCCAGTTCACGCACACGACTGCCCAGTAATTGCATCACTTCCGGTGATTCATCCAATATATCGGACAAGCGCCAACGACTGTGCGGAAAACCTTTCATCACTTCCCCACACAGTCGAATGATAGGAACGGGGTCGGGCGTGAATGGCGCTAGTTTAAACGTATACTCGCTGGTTTTCCCTGTAGGAGGCTTTACGCCACGACCCAAGCGTGGTGTGGACATGATCTCAATCCTTTATCTGCGAAATCTGCACCATCTGCGGTTTCTCTGTTTCGGGTCGCGGCGTAAAGCCCCTCCTACAGGGTCATCGTAACGGAGATGCGAAGATGACCATGCGATCATATCCTTAAACTAGCGTTGCTCCCCTATGACTGGTATTTTCCCTGCCAAAATGCTTGGCAGAAATACCCATCTGCTTATAGTGAAAGCATGTCCCCTAAAGAGGCGTTGCAACAATGGTTCGGCCTGCCGCAATTTCGACCGCCGCAGGAGGAGATTATTGCGTCTGTTTTACAACGCCAGGACACGCTGGTCGTAATGCCTACTGGTGGCGGGAAAAGTCTGTGCTACCAGTTGCCAGCAATGTTGCTGCCTGGAGTCACACTGATTATTTCTCCGTTGATCGCCCTGATGAAAGACCAGGTGGACAACCTGCAGGCCAAGGGGCTTCCCGTCGGGCTGATCAACAGCATGCAGAGCGCGGAGGAACAACAGCAGACCCTGCTGGAGCTCCGCACGGGACGGCTCAAGATGCTCTATGTCTCGCCTGAACGCTTTCGCGCTCCCTCCTTCACCCGCTCACTGACTCAGACCTCCATCTCCCTGATGGCCGTGGATGAAGCGCACTGCCTGTCGCAATGGGGACACGACTTCAGGCCTGATTACCTGCGTCTGAATGATGCGCGCAAGGCTCTCGGCAATCCTCCCTGCATTGCGTTGACTGCCACCGCAACTCCCGACGTACAGGCAGACATACGCAAACAGCTCGAGCTTAAAACTCCCAGCGAGTTTGTCGCGGGATTTGAACGGTCCAACCTTCAGTTTGTCGTCAGCCATGTCGGTTCCGCAGAGGAAAAATTTCATCATCTGAAAGACCTGCTGCAACAATATCGCACAGGCATCGTGTATTGTGCCACGCGCAAGTCTGTCGACATGGTTGCCGACAAACTGGAAAAGATTCACGGGGCAGTCATTCGCTACCACGGCGGCATGAACGACAAGGAGCGCAATGAGGCACAGGAACGCTTCATGTCCAAACAACTGCATGTGGTCGTCGCCACCAATGCGTTCGGTATGGGAATTGACCGCTCAGACATCCGTTTTGTCTGCCACTTTGAAATGCCTGGATCCATCGAAGCCTACTATCAGGAAGCGGGCCGCGCAGGGCGCGATGGCAAGCCTTCGATCTGTGAAATGCTCTTCTCGTATGCGGATAAACGGGTGCAGGACTTTTTCGTGGACGGCTCCAATCCTGAACGGGAACTGATTGCCAGCGTGTTTGACTTCCTGCAACGCGAACGCAATGAACAAAACGAGGTGCATCTGTCCATTGACGACATCACTGCGCAAATGGGCCAGAAGATCAATCCGATGGCAATCAGCAGCTCTCTCTCATTGCTCAGTCGCGGAAGATGGATTGAACGATTTGACATCCCGGGCAGACGCCTGCGCGGTACCCGCATTCTCAATACGGAGATCAGGGGCAGGGATCTTCCCTACGACGCCAAAGCGCTCGCGGAAAAGCGGCAGCGGGACGAGAAAAGATTGCAGGCAGTCATCCAGTTTGCCTATGCGAGAGAGTGTCGGCAACGTTGGATCCTGAACTATTTTGGAGAAAAGATTACCCGTGATTGCAGACACTGTGATCACTGTCATTCACAATCAACCCGCAGACTGCGCGAAGGCTCTCCCCGTGAAATGGAAATCCTGCGCAAGCTGTTGAGCGGAGTTGCCCGTATGTGTACCCGACTTGATACAGACTTATGGGAAGCCCGCTTCGGCAAGAATAAAATTCTACTCTGTGTCCTGGGAAGCAGGGCACAGGCTATTAACGACTCCCATCTGTCACAACTTTCCACTTACGGTATCCTCAAGGGTGAATCACGCGACTACCTGGAAAAACTGCTGGAGGAAGCGGAGACCTGCGGTCTGCTTGCCACAGTTCAAAAAGACGAATTCACCCTGTTGGAACTGACTCCTTCAGGCTCCTCTGTCATGCGTGGACAACAAGAGGCCTTGCTCGACTGGCCCGTGTCTGAAAAATCCCGCAAGAGCCAACCCGCAACAACCAGGAAGTCCGATAAAACATCCCTCAGCGAGGGCGAAGTCTCACAGTCGCTTTATCAGAAACTGGTGGAAGAACGTGCCAGGATGGCAGGCAAGAAAAGAATTCCCGCTTACACCATCTTCCCGAACAGTGTATTGGAATCACTCGCCCGAATTCAGCCACGCAATGCCGATGAAGCAAGCATCATCAAGGGCATCGGCCCAGCCAAGACACGCTCGGTACTCCCCGCATTCCTACAAATTATCCGCGATCACTCAACGATTCACCACTAGAGCGCCTTGTCTCTAACCCGCACTGCGACAGGCAATTCGTTGGTGACATTCGCGCAAGATGGCTTCCGTATCGTCCCATCCCAGGCACGGATCAGTAATCGACACTCCATATTTCAGATCCGCAATCGGTTGCGGGAACGATTGGCAACCTGCATTCAGATTGCTCTCAATCATCGCCCCAATCAGGAAATCATCGCCCTGTTCCACCTGCAACATCAGGTCCTTCATGACCTCCGTCTGCAACTGGTATTGCTTCAAGCTGTTGCTGTGACTGCAATCCACCATTACCGCGGGCGTCAGCCCATTCTTGCGCAACAAGGATTCGGTCTCATGCACGCAGTCACGACG
>CAZYDZ010000150.1:0-5733 GCA_964646535.1 uncultured Opitutaceae bacterium | reverse complement strand
CACGCGGGGAATGTTTTTGGCCACCAAAGGGTTCGATCGCACCAGACCTGTACTGGACACCTCTGGATATTCTCACCGCGTGGTGGACTCAGATCTCTACGACAGCCACGACTACGAACAGGATCCACAACAGTTCCGCAAAAACTACGCCCTGTTGGATGAAGGAAAGCCTTTCATCAACGACAATGGTGGGGCGCCCATTTCTATTCCTTACAATCCCTTGCAACCTTTCTTTGTCAGTGAGTTTGGCGGTATCTGGTGGAACTCCACATTGAAAGAAGGAGCGCATTCATGGGGCTACGGCCACCGCCCCACCAGCGTGGAAGAGTTTTACCAGCGCCTGCAAGGTCTGTGCGATGTTCTGTTGGATCACCCTGATATGTTTGGCTTTTGCTACACCCAGCTCACCGATGTGTTTCTGGAACAAAACGGCATCTATGACTTTAATCGCAACACCAAGTTCGACATGTCACGTATCCACAGGAGTCTCTCCCGCAAGGCGGCTTACGAACAAACGGATTCGCTCCTGTTTGAATCTTTCACCAAGCCACAAGAGGCGCAAAGAGGGTAGGATTCAATGGATAACGCTCCTGCATCATGGGATCACTGGCGACCTACAAGCCCTTCAATCATCGACAACGCTTTTTACGCCAGGTGGATTTCGCGAATGCGGTGTTGTTTTTCACGTATTCACATAAAAGGCGTTCATGATATCATATGGAAAACCTCTGTCCTTGGGGCTACGTATTTGAAAGCAATGAATCACTAATTACCTATATGAAAAAACAACTGTTCACGAGTTATCTGGCGCTGGCTACGCTGGTTGTGTCGATTACGGCAAAGGCTGATGATTACGAGTGGAGTGGATCCTTCGGCGAGGCGATGATCAATGGAGCAAACTGGATTGGCGGAGTTTCTCCGGTATGGAATGATGGGGATAATCACCTGATATTTGGGAATACGGATCAGCATCTTGTGTATCAGGATATTAGCGGATCCTATTTGAACATACGCGGTATTACGTTCTTACAGGGCGCTCCGGGCTACACTCTTTATGGAGACCCATTGCGTGTACACGCGCTACAGACGTTTATTCGCAACCAGAGCGTCGTTCAACAGATCATCGAGAATGATATTCTGATAGACGAGGGGGGGGCAGGCGGATGGGGTACTGCCGGGCTGGTAATCGATACCGGACATGCTGGTGTTTTATGGAGAGGCTCCTCCTCATATAGTGGTCAGAATACAATTTGGAAATCCGGAACAGGGGATCTCGTAGTGGCCGGTTCACACTACATCGACAGTACTGGTAGCAATGCGGATTGGCGTGTACTGGCGGGAACCTTGGTACTGGATATGGCGAACGGCGGGCAAATTACAAAAAAGGACGATGCTGAGATCAGAATTGTTCTCGGCGCAAATGTTGGGGCTAATTTTGCCAACAATGCACATTTCCGTTTGGTGGGCTACGAAAACGGAGTCACCGAGTCCGCGGTGTTTGGCTTGATGGGTTGGGAGGATTCCTATGGGCGGCGTACGATTTCGGTGGACTCCAATGGCGGGTCGGCAGAGCTCCGTTTAGGCGCGTTTGGTAATGGTAACAGCGGAACTGGATCCAGCATACACCTGGACCTTTCGACGGCCAATTCCTCAATTACCACCACGGGCCCGGCAGCGGACTTCAGTGGGCATAGCGCAGGAGCTTCCGGTCTTTATTATGCGGTGACAATCAATGATGGTAATGGTATCGGATTCGCAACTTATGTGGATAATAGCGGAACCAAGAGCTATGCGCGTTACACGGGAGCCTTTACAGAACTGAATGGCGAAGCGATTGGACATAACACCAATTATTATCTGGAAGAGGGAAAAACCACTACACATACCACAGATAAGAATGCTTTTCTGTTCGGAACGACATTGACCATTCGTAATACAGATGGCAGCGGCGGAAGCTTTGTGAATAACAGTGGTTCCGGAGGGATGTACTTCTACGGGTTGCTGATGGAAGCAGGCGTGGGAGACTATATCTTTAACCCGTTGTATGGAAACGGCATTGCTGGCGGGGGTAATCATGGCATGGTTGTCCATCAGTACAGTACGGATGGTGATTTAATCTTCGCCAATGGTATTCAAGGGGCTTATGAAAAGGCTTTTATTAAAACCGGACCTGGAACTGTCGTGTTGCAGGGCACCTCTCCGCACGCGCAGCCGGTTTACGTACAGCAGGGGCTTTTGCGTGTCGAAGGAACGTTGCTCAATGCCGAGCAGTGGATTGTATATGATAGTGCCTCTTTGGGCGGTCCTGGTTCGGTGAAGACCAATCAAAATCTGATTGTGATGGATGGTGGTACTTTGGTGGGGACCAACCACACGGAAAAGGGCTTGTCGATTGAAACCGCAAGTGGCTTGGATCTGCGCGCAGGCTCGAACTACTTTGTCGAAATCGGCGATAATCGCCTGGATCCGCTTGCGGTAACGGGAAATATCCTGTTGGCGGGAAATCTGGATCTGGTGTTGGTTTATGCTCCTGAGCTGAACGACAGCATCACCCTGCTGACCTTCAGTGGCTCACGCACGGGTGAGTTTGCCAGCATCAATGGCGGGTTATTTGGGGGAGACAACGATGACGAATTTGTACTCGTTTATGGCGGTATGGATTACTCCTTACGCATCGAATATGGTGTAGGTCAGATCAATATTCTGGTGACTGCGGTCCCCGAGCCAGGCACCATGGCGGTATGGTTTGGAATCGGCGGGTTGGTGTTTTTCCTATATCGCAAGCGCAAAAAGTAATTGGTGGTAAACGCATACCATCACTAAGTTAAGGCCCATATCAATGATTGTCAGTGACTAGGCTATTTCCCGGCGGAAAGGTGGTTCCTGATGAAATCAGGCTTGTTGGTGGTGATGGCGTCCACGCCGGCATTCGCCCATTTTTCAGCGATTTCCGTATCATCCACAGTCCATACCGCGAGGATTAGGCCCTGACTCTGAATCGCATCGACGGTCGCCCTGTCTATCGGAGACCCGTGATGGAGATCGAGTCCGTCCAGCCCCACCTCCTTTGCCCGGGTAGCCAGTTCCAGTATATTGTCTTCCTGAGCGCCCGCGAGCCACAGCTTGCGGATATCCGGGAGGGTTGCCTTTGCTGCAATGAGGTTCTCAATCTTGAAATCGATCAGGATAATCTCGTCTTTCGCCTTACCGCTGGCGTCGATGACTCTTCTCAGCTCCGGCAAAATCTCAGCTCCGCCCTTCAGCTCAATGTAAATGATCTTGCCAGTTGGAGTTGCAGCCAGCACATGCTCTAGGGTAGGTATCCGCTCACCCGTCCATTGCGGATTTTTCCAGGAGCCCGCGTCGAGCCTGACCAATTCTTCCAACGTGCTGGACTGGACGTTCAGATTGGAGTCGGTGGTGCGCTTGGTGGTGTGATCGTGAATAGCGACCAATCGGCCGTCTTTCGTGAGATAGATGTCCACCTCCGTGCCATCTGCTCCCTCTTTCCATGCTTCCTGGATTGCGGCCACCGTGTTCTCCGGAGCGATGAAAGATGCGCCCCGATGGGCGATAATGAGGGGAGTCGTTTGCTTGCTCATGGAATGGACCGCACTTGGTGAAAGATACGGAAAGGTACTATGCGGACTGCATCGATTGTCGTCGAGGGGATAATGAAGAACGGGAGATGCCTACCTATAAGCACCGAGGTAATGCAGGAGCGGCTTTACGCCGCGACCTAAACGCGGGTTGGCTTGTCGCGGCGTAAAGTTGCTCCTACAGGGCGATACTTCCCTTCGACGCAACCTCCGCTGTATTTTACTTTCTCTTGATTCATGGGCTATTGACAGAAGCCTGTGTTGTTTCTTCGATAGCTTCTCATGGCCTGGGGTATGAAAAACATTGTGATCTGCATTTTTGGATCATCGATCATGGAAGGACGGATTGGCGTCGAGGATCCTCTGTACAGATGGTATAATATCTTACAGCAGTTACTCTCCCATGCCTGGCCTGACACCTGTTTCTCGATGGTGAACAGTGCCGTTGGAGGTGAGTCCACACGCGAGATCATGCAGAGGTTGGAATGCGATGTCTTGTCGTACAATCCGCACTACTGCCTTTTCATGGCTGGGGCGAATAATCACGACTATAACAACCCCCATCGCATCCTGGTTGAGGGAGAATTTCAATCCCTGCTGGAAACATACGCCGAGCGCCTGCCTCAAAGAACCCAAACCATCGGTGTCGTCCTCAATCCGGTAGTGGATGACTGGCACTTTGTCACCAGGGATACGGCTTATCAGGAGTTTCTGACTGCATTTGGTGGCAGTCTTGACGCGAGCCTGCAACAGGAACGGGATACTGCGCGCGACTTTTATATTCAGAATAATTGGCCTTGTCTCGATCTTTACGCGTTGATGTCAGAGGCTCCAGAAAAATACGTCATGCCGCAGGATGGCATTCACCTGAATCGGGCAGGCCACGAGCTGTTTGCGCAAAAGATGTTCGATATCTTTCGCAGTCTGTTGTAACGGGGTGATGTCAGGGATCCCTCCAAGTCAAAATGTACCCATACCTTACTTCAGAGGGGTTGAAAAAGGAAGTAGTCGCGAAGACACAGTTGCTTCGCGTCTTCGCGTGAGGAGTTTCCATCCATGAGACGATCACTTCCTTAAACTAACACCAGTCGAGACTGGCCGGTAGGGTTCCTATTCTTGACAGATATCGCGTAATAACGAATGTTATTACGTATGGCTATAGAAACCAAAGTACGCAAAATTGGTAATTCTCTTGGGATTGTATTACCGAAAGAAGTGCTGAATACCATGAAAGTGGAAGAAGGGGCTACCCTTTACCTGACTGAAGCTACACGCAATTCGTTGCGCGTGACCCCAGCTCGTCCCGGGTTTTCTGAAATGATGGAGATTGCGGAACAGGGTATGAGGAAATATCGCAATGCGCTACAGGAGCTGGCTAAATGATGAAGCCGGTCTGGCTACAGGAAGAGGGGGTCCTCGCCATTCAGGAATCTCTAATAGGACGTTTTGGTGGTTTATCTGGTTTGCGAGATGCCGGATTGCTGGAATCTGCCCTGAGTCGCCCACAGCAACTCTATCACTATGGTAAACCCACGCTGTTTGAAATGGCAGCGGCTTACGCTGCAGGTCTTGTGAAAAATCACCCCTTTCTTGATGGTAACAAGCGAATCGGTTTTCTGGCGGCCTACGTCTTCCTTGGCATCAACCATCAAATTTTCCAGGCTCCTGAAGAAGAGGTGGTTTTACAAACCCTCGGCCTGGCAGCCGGACTGATTACAGAAGCAGAATATGCGAGATGGCTGGAGCAGTCCTGTGCTCATGGAGCATAGAAATCTTCCGTTATTGTACCGGCTTCAAAAGCGACTGAAAAAATGTGCCGACTTTTTTAAAATAAGCGCCAAAACAGGAGGGTGAATCGAGCTCCTGATAAAGAAGAGAGGGATCTTCCTTCAAGTCCCTTTTCCAGATTTCCAGTGCGTTAACAATTTTTTGCCGATTTCCCTGATAGGAGATGAAAAAAGAGGCAAATATGGGTAGGAAAATAACGAATCCACAAAGAGAGGCAATGAGGATGCCGGGGTTGTAAAGAATCAGTCCAAGAACGGTGATTACTACCCATGGAATACCGAAAAAAAGTGAAATCAACCAGTATCCTCTCACCATCATACGGAAGTCTACGATGGCATTACGAATA
>CAZYDZ010000149.1:0-5742 GCA_964646535.1 uncultured Opitutaceae bacterium | reverse complement strand
CTTCTACAGGGGATTCTCACACATTGAAATCGACGAAACCCGCCGTAGAAATCTGGAGTTTATCCCGGTTGACCAATGGAACATCGTGCGCGATGGCACCAAGGGAGACTGGAAATATAATCCCGACGCCCGCCAGACCTCGTTTGCCGGATTGGGTGATGACCTGCTGATTGGTCCGGCACACTGGATTATTCGCACGACTCCGCGCCCGATTGGCCGTTTCGCGCTGCTGAAATACATCCGCTCCAATCTGAGTGAAAAAGACTGGGATGCGTTTCTCGAGATCTATGGCTTACCTGGCGGCATCGTGATCATGGCTCCCAACGTTCCCCAGGACATGGAGGCGGAATATCAGCGTTGGGCCAAAGAAGCATCCAGAGGCGGCAGCGGTGCGCTGCCCAATGGCGCTGACTACCGGCCCAACGATCAGCCGCGCGGGGTGAATCCCTTTGATGGCCGTCTGCGCTGGCTCACCGAAAAGATGGTACTGGCAGGCACTGGAGGCAAGCTGACGATGTTGGCCGCTCCTGGCTCCGGTCAGCTCGCAGGAGGCGCACATAACGAGACGTTCAAATCAATTGCATCCGGAGAGGCCCGTAAGATCAGTGAGATCTTGCAGCGGCAACTGATTGAACCGCGTCTGAAAGTCCAATTCCCCGGTCAACCGGTGTTGGGGTATTTCGAGATGTCGTTCAATGAAGAGACCGACGTCAGCAAATACATTCAGGACGTCGGTACTCTCTCTACTGCAGGTTATGAGGTCGAGGCGGAGCAAATCACCGAAAAGACCGGCTACAAAGTGAAGCTCAAACCCCAGCCGCAACCAGGCATGCCGATACCCGGTCTGCCCAACCGCGAAAATTCGGCCACAAGCGGCGATCATCCTCAAGGGGGTAACATTGGGCGCACAGACAGAGGAAACGATTTTGCAACGGGTCAGAGCGGTTTTGCAAAGGGGTCTGCTGTCGATCCTCTTTCCCCTGATACCCATTTTCTGGCCGAAGCGCAAAAACTGCTCGAAACGGCAGGTACTGACAGCGCCTCGATCCTGCTCCCTCGCGTGCAGGAAATCCTGGTCACCGAAGATCAGGACGAACTCGCCGACCAACTCCGCGCACTGATCGCGGATCTGCCCAAAATCCTCCAGTCCAACACCGGCGCGGTCGAGGCGTGGGAGAAAATCCTGTCCTCCGCGCTGATCGAAGGAATTACATCATGAAAACGTTTTACTATATCAACCGGGCTCTGCCTGATCTCGATAAGGATGGCAACATTCCACGGTGGATCCAACTCGCCCCCGTCGGTGAATTTCCCATTACCCTGAAGGTCGAGAAAGACGGCAAAATCGAGAAGAAGGCCCAACTGCAGATTGTCGACGCCGCCTCCATAGCTGCGATGGCCAAGAGCTTTCAGGGGCCTGCGCTGCTGGATTTTGATCACGAGAGCTATGACATAGGCAAACGCTCCACGGCTGCAGGCTGGATCTTGGCGGTAGAGGACCGCGGCAAAGATGGTCTGTGGGGTGAAGTCGACTGGTCGGACAGCGGCAAGGCTGCGATCAAGGGCAAAGAGTATCGCTATATCTCGCCCGTGTTCCCTGCGGATGGGGTCGAACAGATCACCGAAGAAAAGATCCGGCCGCTGGTGATGGAGAGCGCCGCACTGACCAACACGCCCAACATGGAGACGATCGCACCTATTTTTAACAAGGCTGCCTGCACCTGCGGTGGCGACAACATCAACACACCAAAAATCAAAAACATGGACTATAAAGCCATCCTACTGAAAATCCTCGGGTTGCCCGCGGATGCTACTGACGATCAGATCACGGAAGCGCGGTCTGACATCTCCAACAAGATCAAGAACCTTGATCAGGAAAAGAAAGACCTGATCGAACAGATCATCGATCTCGAAATCGAAGGTGTCGAATTCGAGGACGAAGAGGAAAAAGACGCCATCAAGGAAGTGCTGCGCACCAACCGCAAAGCGGGTCAGGTTTTCCTGCGAAACCGCAAGAAGACTACGGTCGAAAAGCCTGAACCTCGTGAGCCGCTGACGAATCGCAAGCCAGCTAAGACTCCGACGGGGAATCCTGGCGGTGAACAAGCCAGTGCTGAGGACACTAAGAATGCCGCGGTAATTTCGAACCGGGCATATGAGATCTCTCAGCGGGAAGGCATCCCGTGGAGCCGTGCGTTCAATCGAGCCAAGTCGGAATTCTCGAAATAACCCTGATCGACTAACAACAAAATACATCTAATACCATGAGCAATCTCTCAATTCATCCGACTCAGTCCAACACACAGGCTGGGTTTATTCCTCACCAAACCAGTGAGAATTTGACAGGCCATGAAGGTCGTCTGGCGGTGCCAGGTGAAACCGGATTAGGGAAACCGCTTACTGCTGGCAGCCTTGCACTCTATCTTGTGATTGAGGTACTGGGCTCTACTGCAGTCACTGCACAAGCTCTTCCATTGGATCACAACGTGCGCATACGAGCCAAAGGAACAGGGAAAAAGGGAGATGTCCTAGTATTGGCCACTCCAGGTGAAAGCAATGCGGATGCAGGCAAGGTACGTACGCTACCTGAAACTGCAGGAGCATACTTCTCCCCAGGGATCGCGGAAGAAGACTGGGCGGACGGTCAGCTGGTCCTGACTCGCCCGCTGCCCCGTATCCACCATGTCCAAAGCGCGGATTCTTTGACTGAACTGACTTTTACCGGCGGCGGTGCAACTGGACCGCAGGTAGAGGCTCTACGCGACGAGTTGCTTGATATTCTGCAGACGCATGGGCTGGTAGCTCCCACTGAGGCCTGATCATTCATCACAATCCATCATCCTTCATTAACCTATTCACCTAAAATGAGTAAATTAGAAGCAGTCACAGCAAAGCCAACCGTCCGAGAATATGCTCAGGGCGCGGCTCAGTCAGCGATGTCTCCATTAGCTGACTTTTTGGCACCTACCGTTGACGTAGGTACCTCCATTGGTCGGTTCAAAAAGTATGACGAAAAACAGCGATTCCGGGTCCCGAACACCCGCCGAGCTTTGGGAGGCCGTGCGACAGTCGTCGGCTTCGACGCGAAAGACTCGACCTACAACTGTGCTCCGAACGCTCTCGATTTCCCAGTAGACAAACTGGAACAATTGGAGTCGGAGGATCTGGAAAATGTAGTCCAGGAAGCCGCCGATCAGATCGCCGAATTAGGAGCCCTTGCCCACGAAAAGGAAGTCATTCAAGCAGCCCTGTCAGTATTGAATGCCCCAACTGCTCTCAATATCGGCGCCGGTGCAGATATTGTCGATCAGTTGGACAAAGCGATCCTGAGTGTACTTAAGGTGTCACGGTATGGCGCACTCATGAAAGTGGGAATTGTCTACGGAGCGAATGCGCTGCGCGTGGTGAAAAACCACAAGTCAGTAGTAGACCGCCGTCCTGGTGGAAAAACCGACTACAAAGCGGTGCAGATCTCCGATATCAGCGACATGCTCTTGGGCGGCCCGGAGGGTCGCATATCGCTGATGGTGGAAGATACCGCAGCTGAGGGCCTCGACCCCGATGTCGAGTTCTTGCTGGACGATAGCATCATCGTGTTCGCTCGTCATCCCAAACCCACTCGAAGAGACCCCAGCTTCATGAAGACCTTCCGGTTGCGCAACAACTGGATGAAGCCAGGACAGTATCCCAGTGAAGATGGTCGTTCAGACGTGTTGAAGTTCGATTGGAGCGGTGACGTGCAGGTGACCAATGCTCCCGCCGCGATTCGATTCTCTGTCAACATCAGCTAACCATGTCCTGGATCGCCTTAACACCCGACAGTGTCCTCTCTGCTCTCTCCGCTCCGGAGAGGCAGGGCATCACTACCGCTGCGCTGGCCGAAGGCCAGACAGCGGACGGGTTGTTGAGCGTCCAGATCGCCGAAACCATTGATGAGGTGCGGGGGTATGTCGCTGCTTGCTCGAATAACAAACTCGGGCCTGCAGGGACCATTCCCCCGCGCCTGAAGGCGACCGTGCTCTTCCTCCTGCGCTATCGTATTTTCTCCCGCGTACCTCTCTTGGACAGTCTGCTGGGTAAGAGCCGCGAGGAAGAATGGAAGAACGCCCAGACACTCCTGCGCGATGTCGCCGCCTGCAGATTTGCCGTGGAGGATCCCCAGGGGGATGCCACCAGCGGCACACAGGCCAACCGACCCTCCATCTCGGAGCGACCCCTTTATTTTGACCGTGACTCACAGGACGGCATCTGACCGATGAAAATCACCAGCCCAATGCCCTTTGATGCAGCTCTCGCCGTCGCGAGAGACCGGGGGATTCTGCCGACACACCTTTCGTCTGCAGAACTGGCTGCGCTGTCGAGCGACATCAAGCTGAAGTCCATCTTCAGTGCGCGGATGACACAAGCCCGCGCCGTTCAGAAAATTCAGGACGCGCTGCTGGCCATGCTCGAAGGCCGCATGAATCTGGCCGACGCCAAGATGGTCCTGCTGGATGAATTGCGCGACCTGGGTTATACCCCCGAAAACGGCTTCCCCCAGGACGTGCCTGGCAAAGTCCCCTCCGCCGAGGCTGGCTCATTGAGAGACCTCAGCAGCAACAAGCGCCTGGAGCTGATCTTCAAGACCCAGTACCGCATGGCCGCCAACTACGGCAAGCTGCAGGCCGAGACCGATCTTGCCCGCAATATGTTTCCCGCCCGTGAACTGGTGCGCATTGAAGGCCGCATGGTCCCTCGTGGATCCGCAGAGAGTGGGTCAGCGGGCTGGCGCCAACGCTGGATCGACGCAGGCGGCCAACTGTACTCTGGCGGCCGCATGATCGCCGCCAAGGATGATCCCGTGTGGGAGGCTCTGGGTCGCGGTGAAGGTGGCTACGATGATGCGATCGGCAATCCATTTCCGCCATTTGCTTTTGGTAGCGGGATGGGCTGGGAGGAGGTCACACGTCAGGAAGCGATCGACCTGGGCGTCATCACCGCCGACCAGTATGTCATCCCGCCCGACTCCGATCTCGCCGCAGGTCTACGCGCTGACGCCGCAGAGATCGACCCTGCCATCCTCGCCGAGTTTGATGACCTCGCCTACGATGATGGCGAAGCCACCCTCAAGGCTCTCCTGGATCGCGATGTCGCCGCCGCCCGCCGCACACACAATACCCGCCGCCCGGAGAATCGCCTGCGCAACAGACTCTCCTGGCTTGTCGCCCGTCTGCAGAATAACTGCGGCACCGGCGCAGGAGGGTTTCAGCCAGGCAATGATTGCGGCAAAGAGGATGGTAGCAAAAATGAACCTCAGCCAAGACCACCACGCATCAAACAGGAAGAAGCGATTGCAAGGCTGGAAAAGGGTTTCACCGAGAAAGACTCTTCAGGCCGAACGCTTTCCTTTGATCGCACCACGTTGGCTCACTTACAGGATCGCGGGGGGGCGGATGCCAAGACCAGACTGGAGAAACTGGACGCAGCCATTGCCACGGTACGCACGGGGAAAAGCGTGGATGGAGTGTCTGCTTCTGGTACCCCTGTGCGCATCTACGGCCAAACATTTGTCGAGAAAGGCAAACCACGCGGATTCATGGTCGTAGCGGTTGAAGAGAGTGGCAGGGTAATTACTTACTCCGACCGGAGTACCAGCCAGTTGAAAAAACTGGGGATTAGCAACCGACGAACAGAGCAGCCTGTCTCGGTTGTCCGACGTGGTATCACCGCTGCTGGCATCACGCCGGATTACGTGCATTCAAG
>CAZYDZ010000148.1:3697-5772 GCA_964646535.1 uncultured Opitutaceae bacterium | reverse complement strand
ACACCCTTCATGCGGACCTTTAATGGTCGTATAATCGTGCTGATCACGATCCCCTTGAAAGATACCATTGGTCAAACGCAGGTTTTCCGCTCCATCCACAATCACAACCATGGTGTAACGGAGCAAGCCATTGGGATTCATCTTCAGAGTAGCTCCGTTAAAATCCACCACCGTGTCTTTGTGGTCAAATACTACAGAACTGTTTTCGTCGATCAGATAAATCCCTTTAGGAAATACGATATAGTTGGCGCCAATCGACTTGGCATGCTGCAAGGCGCGATTGATTCCATCGGTCGTTTTTACCGGCTCGGTGCCGTCGTTGCGAATGCCAAACTTCTCCAATTCCAACACGTACTTTTTCGTGAACTTCGAGATATCTGCGGTGGCCTTGGGAATCGGGGTAAAGATCACCGGATATACGGGTCCTGCGGTCTCCAAACGTCCAGAACCCGCATGTTCGGCCTCTTCTGGCATCCATTCGTAAACAGGAGCCTCCCCCGACAGGGAAAGCGTACAAGAGCAAAGAAGTCCAATTAAACAGTTTCGCAACGTATTCATAATCTCAATAATTCTATATAACTCCGTCCTTCTGCGGTTGAATGATTTCAAACCACAAATGAACGCAGATTCGAAGGAGGGATCAACTCCCTGATCAAGCGATCCGGCGGCGACGCTGCCAGATCACTACCCCCAACACACCCACCATACCGAACAAGACCGCGGTGGTGGGTTCAGGAATAGCAGTCAAAGTAAAATCATTGCCCGTACCTCCGACGTAGCTGACCAGAAACTCCTGAGAGCCAAACGAGATCATGGACCCCTCATCCAATCCCGAAAACGTCCCAGTAATCGCATTGCCTGATGTATTGGTAATGACCGTAAAAATCGTTCCTGCCTGTACCGTTCCATTAACCAGATCCAACAATTGCAGTAAAGTACCACTGCCAATCGTCACTTCATTGGCAGTCACTCCGGGAGCGCCCACCAAGCTGCTGTTATAGACAAACTCAAAAATCGAGTTGGCTGCGAATGTCAGGCTTCCGCTGACATCCAGTGTGTCGTTGGACCACACCTCGCGTCCGGTGGACAGTCTGGCTCCGTTAATCAGCAAATTACCAGCCAATGCACCTTTCCCCTGCAGGGTTCCGGCTTCAATCGTGGTATCTCCAGAGAACAGATTGGTTCCGTTCAATTCGAGAGTACCCGCGCCATCCTTGGTCAAACCACGGGCACCGCTGATCACCCCGTTAATTCCCAAAACCGAGTCGGTGACGGTGACTTTGCGGGCTGTTCCTGTGCCTCCCAAAGTCACCGCACCCGTGCCCAGGTTGAGTCGATTGGAACCGACAAAAGTAAAATCGTTGTTCCACTCGATATTCGGGTTGGTGGAAACAGCCAGATCCTGGGTCGCATCCAGACGCAGGTTGGTAGCGCCATTCAGGATGAGCGTACCGGTTCCCAATGCCGCATTGTGCCCGAGTTCAAGCAAGAGATTGTCAGTCGTCGTAATCCCTCCGCTGAAGCTGGCATTGTTGCCACTGATTCGGATAAAGGAAGCCGCATTGACATTCCCGTTGGCCGTGATTCTTCCTGCTCCAGAAAAATTACCCGTAAACGACAACCAGGAAGCTCCTGCTGTTGAAAAAGAGAGTGCTCGTTGCACATTTAACGTTCCCTGCAAGACTCCCGTAGCCCCATTCCTTACCATGATTTCCAAGGTGCCTGCGGTCGCCGCCGAAGAAGCGACGATGTTATTGGCCAAAGTTCTGCTTGCCGCGATATCCAACTGTGCAGTCCCCGAAGTCGAGGCATCCCCCAGTGTAACGGTGCCTGTACCAAAAGCGTTGTCGTGGCCTGGACGCACATTACCCCGGCGTATCGTCGTTCCGCCGCTGTAAGTATTGTTGGTAGTCATGAACCCGACACCGCCGGCAAGATCCCATAGAACCCCCAATTGGCCTCCTCCCCCGCCATCTCCGATCACGCCCTGAAGCTGGACATTACCCGCGGTGGAATTGATCGTCAGCCATTGCAGGTCGTTGGTCGTATTGCTAATCGTACCCGTAATGATCCGC
>CAZYDZ010000148.1:0-3687 GCA_964646535.1 uncultured Opitutaceae bacterium | reverse complement strand
TAAGCCGCAGACCCCCGGCAGTCAGGCGCAATGGCGCCGAGATGACTGGATTATTTGCGTTGCCTCCCGAAGCGAGGAAATTGATCCACGCCTCACTGCCATCATTATCCATTGTCAACCAAGCTCCACCGCTGGCAGTGAGATGGAAACGAGCGCCGGCATTACCGATATTCAAGGTTCCCACCGTGCGCGAAGTCGTGTCAATCGTTACGGTCGTATCCGATCCGATCTCATTGGTGATATTGATCTCATCACCTGCATCAGTCCCAGGAACAAACGGAGCGCTGCTCCAATTACTGAAATCACTCCAGTTTCCGTTTCCTCCCTCCAGTTCCCAATCGCCATCGACAGCGTTGAGGTTAAAGGTACCTGCCAAGAGAAGGACCACGGCCAACATAGTGGCATGGACCGCATTCAGATATCGATTCATAAGAACATACGGGGGTTAAGGTTTTATGATTACAACAATCATGTTATTTCTCAGAAAAGATGCCGGGCAAATCCATAGACTTATGAAATTTGCTCAAAATCATATCACTTTTGCTCATCCACCTCTATTTACATTGCCATAAGCCATATCGTCATGAAAGTACGAATACATTAACAATCAACCTGCTCATTAACTCCATGAAAACATCGATTCTTTTTTTCTGTATTCTCACATTGGGTTCTCTGATATGCCTGGCTTCACCCAACGTAAAGATCAGCTCCAACTTTCCAGGAGGAAACGTTCAATTGGTGCGCAGTGAAGCGGGACAGGTATACTTCACACCGGACCTGCGCGGAGACCGCCCCTGGTTCTATTGGTACTTTGAAGCCACAGCAGACAAACCCGGACGCGTTCAGTTCCATGTAGGGGCGGAACACAACACACCCAGACTCGCAGTCAATGGTCCCGCTGTGAGTGAGGATGGCGGCAAGAGCTGGCGCTGGCTTGGACTGGAAGCGACGACGATTGATCCGAAGACTATGAAATCCGCCGAGAATGTTTCCTTCCATTATGACTTTACGCCCGGCCAACTGACTGCACGCTTTGCGGTGACGATTCCTTATACGCAGGATCACCTGGAGATATTCCTCAAGCGACACGAAAAAAAGCATCTGTTACAACGCAGCGTACTTACGAAAAGCAAGGGTGGCCGTGATGTCGTTCTACTGCGGATCGGTCATTCAGAGGGCAATCGAAAGGCTGTCCTGCTGACAGCCCGGAGTCATGCATCCGAAACCATGGCAAGCTTTGCGTTGGAGGGTATGATGGAAGAAGCCTTATCCGATTCTGCAATCTCAAAGGAGTTACTCAGCCGCTATGTCTTCTATATCGTTCCCTTCATTGATACGGACGGAGTGGCAAAGGGAGATCAGGGGAAAAACCGATTACCCCACGATCACAATCGGGATTACGGTCCCAATAATATATACCCTGAGATCACCGCCATCCAAAAACTGGCTGCAGATAAAAATGTCGTTGTTGCGCTGGACATTCACTGTCCTCTTTTGGCGGGCGACATACACGAAGCCTTCTACTGGGCTGGGCCCAAAACCCCACAAACGGACCGCAATCTGAAAGAATTCAATTTCTGGATCGCACAGGAAATCCCGCAAGCAACCCGTGCTCCGCTCATCCTTACCAAAAAACCAGAGCGAGAACCCAGTATGTTTTCCAACTACTTCGGATTACAACCAAGCATTGAGCTAGGCATGACATTGGAGGTTCCCTACTCACAGAACAACGGACTGGATCAGGCAATGATGACTGCCTACGGCAAGGGCCTGCTACGCGCACTGTTGCATGCAGACTTTGTCAAGGCTGCTGATCTTGAATCAGCACATGCAGGCAAACATGTGGATTTTGATCAATTTCAAAAACATTTTCGCAATACCTACATGCGCGCTCCTGAGGAGGCCGAAGCACTGACAGCCCCTCATCTGACTGCCAATGCCTCTCCCGTTTATCGGGCGGAAGCGCACTACGGCATGGGGTTGATGCGCCTGCGCCAAAGGCAGTATGAGGAAGCCGAAAAGTACGCGCTGGCAGTACTATCCAATCCACAGGCAATGGAACGTCAAAAGACCGATGCACTGGTACTTCACGTCGAAGCGCTCGCCAACAACCCTGACGCTGCAGTGAACGCACTCAAACAGGCAATCCTCCGAATGGAAGAACATCCCTACCTGTCCAACGATCAACGATACAAAGCCTATCTCGCGGCCTCTCGGTTTTTCAGTCAGAGGGGACTGCATCAGGATGCACTGGTCACCGCACGCAAACAATTCGTTGCCGCCGCACCCCATCACCAGGGAGCCTGCCTGCTGCAGATGGCCACCATCCTCGATCAACTCAATCAAAAAGACGAAGCCCTGAAGACACGCAAGGAAACCGTCACTTTGTTAAAGCCAAGAGTGTTCCCTGCAAAAACCAAAGGTGGCATTCTTTACAGCATGATGGCGGGCGACTTATTTGAAGCGCTGCTACAGATCCCGGGAACCTCGAAAGAGGAAATCCGCGAAGTCGCCATAGTCCTCCGTGACTACCAGACCGTTGCCGCCGCGCTGCGCAAAAAAGCCGAAGAGTGGCTACAGGCGAACCCATAGCGAATTAAAGAAGTTTCGCATGAGCTTCTATCTACGAAGATCTACGTAATCTGTGGTTCCTTCTGATCTACTTCTTCAGTGACGCGATCAGTCGGGTAACTTCACTCAACTTGTCCTCGGTTTCCTGCAACTGTTTACGGGCACCTTCTACGATGTGAGCGGGCGCCTTGTCGACAAACACAGGGCTTTGCAACTTGCTGCGGCCTGCCTGTGCCTGTTTTTCCAAGCGTTCCTGTTCCTTGCCCAAACGTACCAGTTCCGCTTTCACATCAACGGATGACGTGAGGTCCAAATAGAGCGTGCCCAATGGAGTCACTTGCGCAGGCGCATCGGCAAACACTTCACCACACAATATTTCAGAAGCTCCAATCAATTTGAGCAAGCGGCTCTTCTGGCTTTCCAGCCAGGCTACAGCATCTGCATCACCTGCAAGCGCAAAACGTACATCATTACGATTGGCGAGCTGATATTGAGCCTTGAGAGCACGCGCCTGCGAAACCAGTTGGCGCAGATTCTCTATTTGCCCGAGCACCTCGGAACGCAACGGCAAACCTGCTTCCGTAATCAATTGCTCCAGCGCCTCGGCTGGGACAGGCGACTCATTCTGAATAAAACTTCCTTCAGCTCCAAAACCGAGCGCATGCCAGAGCTCTTCCGTAATAAAAGGAAGATATGGATGCATCAGCAACAACAACTGACGCAGCACGATGTCCTGAACAGCCAAACAGGTCTCCTTGTCAGAATCCTGTAAGCGACCTTTGGATACCTCGACATACCAATCACAAAAATCATTCCAGAACACATGGTACAGCGCCTGCGCTGCGCCGCTGAAGTCGTACTGATCCAGCGTTTCTTGCACCTGGCGGGTCGCCCGAACCAGTTGTTGCAGCATCGCCTCATCCTCTACTCCGTAGTCGGCTACGGCAATCCTGCCTACCAATGCGGGCAGCGAAGTATCCTCTGGAGCGGCACCCTGCATCTGTCGGAAACGGCTGGCATTCCACAGTTTGTTGCAGAAATTACGTCCCTGCTCCACCCGATCCTCGCTGAAGCGAATATCCTGCCCCTGAGGCGCGATCGCCATGATACCAAAAC
>CAZYDZ010000147.1:0-5810 GCA_964646535.1 uncultured Opitutaceae bacterium | reverse complement strand
CCACCGACTGTGGATCGTTGTCGAATGCCAGCACGTTCTGATAACCGAGCAGCAACGCACTGAGCGCCAGAATTCCCGATCCGCAACCCGCATCCACAATCCGCGCAGACATCAGTTGGCGATGCCCCTGTTGCTCATGCCAGCCCTGAAAGGACTCCATGCACAAACGTGTGGTCTCATGCTCGCCCGTACCAAACGCCATGCCAGGATCCAGATATAGCACGACATCCCCTTGCGGAACCCGATAGGTCTCTTTTTGCCAGCCTGGAACCCAGTGTATCCGTCCAAACGCGCGCGGAGAGAAAAACTTGCGGTAGGAGTCCTGCCAGTCCTTCTCCTCAATCACACGTGTCTGCGGCGCTTCTGGTAATTCCCACTCAGGAAAACGATCCAATAAAATCTGCCAGTTTTCCAATACCGACTGTTCATTTTCAAAATAACCGTAGATCCAAATCTGCTTGGACATATCTTCCTCAAACATCCACTCAGTCACCTCTTCGTGACTCTCAAGATCCACTGGGAACTGCTCCACAGAGCGCTCTAATGCATGACGTACTTCCAACATAATTAAAAAATTATTCCCGATCAGATTGCTTACCGCGGATACCACTCGCCCAAAGTCTCCTGTAGTAATTTCACCACCCGCGGCAGCAGACGATGCTCCGCGGCGTGCACTTTTTGCTCCAGCGACTCAAGCGTATCCTCTTTCTCAATACGGACCACTTCCTGGTCGATAATCGGCCCCGCATCCAGTTCCGCGGTCACCCAATGCACCGTGCAGCCTGTCACCTTGACACCGTAATCCCACGCCTGACGAATGGAGGCAAGCCCGGGAAAACTGGGCAACAGACTGGGATGCAGGTTGATCATCCGATTGGACCAGGCGTTGAGAAAAGTGGACTTCAGCACCCGCATGAATCCCGCCAACACCACTAATTCGACACCTGCATCGTTTAGTCGACGCACATATTCCTGCTCCGATTCATCGGATAAACGGGTGCGGTATTTTCCCGCGGAAATGTAACGGGCAGGCACGTCAAACTCTTCACCCAGTCTGAGAAACGGAGCATCAGGTTGATCCGACAGCAACAGCGCAACTTCCACGCCAGGCAGCTCACCATTGCGATACGCGGTTAACAACGCCCGCGCATTACTTCCCCTGCCCGAACCAAGAATTGCGATTTTCATAAATATTCAGAGTGCAGTGATCTTCCCGCTACGGATTTTTTCCAACAGGCCCGTGGTGCTGAATCCTGCGAGAAATGGGATGAAATGAATCTCTGCCCCTACACTCTCCAGTGCAGCGCGCTCCTCCGCATTCAGCGTATCCAGCGAATAGTCACCCGATTTACAATAGAGATCGGGAGAAAGCTGAACAATCTCACGGGTGGCCCGCTCCGATGAAAAGAGGATCACCGCATCGACCGACTCCTGGCAGGCCAGGGAAAAGGCTCTTTGGTCTTCCGTCAGGATCGGCCTGTCAGGCCCTTTCAGCCCACGGATACTCTCATCCGCGTTCAGCAATACAAACAGGGCATCTCCCAACTGACGCGCCTCGCGCAAAGCATGGCAATGCCCTGGGTGCAGCAGGTCGAAACAACCATTGGTCAATACCACGCGCTTCTTCTGCTTGCGCAACACATCCCTCCGCTCTACAGCCTGTGCCAGGCTGAGAACCTTGGGATGAACCAATGGCGACGCGTCACTCATGAGCCCTCAAAAAAACGTTTTACCTTTTCCATGAATCCTTCCGAGGTTGGTCGATCGGCATCCCCACAGGAAAGGGCAAAGGCCTCCAACTTTTCCTTCTGTTCGGCATTCAGATGTCTGGGAACCTCTATCACGACCTTAACCATCTGATCCCCATGTGAGTGTGAACGGAGATTCGGCATTCCCTTGCCGCGCAAACGGAATGTAGTTCCGCTTTGCGTCCCCGCGGGTATCTTTAACGAGGCCTTGCCTGTCAAAGTGGGAACATCAATGACACCACCGAGTGCGGCCAGGGTGAACTTGATCGGTATTTCACAAAATAAATCGTCTCCATGACGCTCAAAAATTTCATGGTCGCGCACATGAATGAACACATACAGGTCACCTGAAGGCCCGCCCATCATACCCGCCTCACCGTTACCCGTAGAACGCAACCTGGAACCATTATCGACGCCTGCAGGAATCTTCAGTTTGACCTTGGTCTTCCCCATGGTGCGTCCTTCTCCGCCACAGGAATGACACGGTTTTTCCACACGGGAACCTGTTCCATGACAGGAGGGACAAACCTGGCGGATGCTGAAAAAACCGCGCGAACTGGTCACTTGTCCCGTTCCGCCACATGTGGGACAGGTCACTCGGCGTGAACCGGGCTCCATGCCGGATCCACTGCACGGGTCACAGCGCACCATGCGTTGCACGGTTACTTCCTTCTCCAGTCCAGTAGCCGCCTCTTTCAGGGAAATCTCCAGATCATAGCGCAAATCGTTACCGCGGTTGGACTCTTCGCGTCCGCCACCGCCACCAAAGAATTCCTCAAAGATGCTTCCCCCGCCACCACCACCACCGCGAAACACTTCACGGAAGACATCAAACGGATCGTGGAAAGGTCCGCCCCTGCCACCGCCTGCTCCTCCCATACCTCCCTGCTGGAACGCAGCATGGCCGTATTGGTCGTAAAGGGCTTTCTTTTCGGGATCTTTCAATACCTCGTAAGCTTCCGAAACCTGTTTGAACTTCTCCTCGGCTTCCTTGTTGCCAGGATTTTTGTCGGGATGGTACTTCACCGCCATTTTGCGGTATGCCTTCTTGATCTCCTCCGCAGTCGCGGTACGAGTCACTCCCAATAGCGAATAATAGTCTTCCTGAGCCATGCGCGTTTTCTTTCGAAATAATTACTGCTCCGCGGCTGAAGCAGCGGGTTTACCTGAAGATACAATCACCGAGGCAGGGCGCAGCAGACGCCCGTTTAATCGATAGCCGCGGCGGATCACCTGTATCACGATACCCTCACCCACTTCTTCGCTCGGCTGTTGCGAAAGACAGTCGTGCAGATTCGGATCAAATGTCTCTCCCTGCGCATTCACTTCTTCCAACCCGTGCTGCTGAACCAGGCTCAACAATTGTTGGAACACCATGTTGAAGCCGCCAAGCACACCCTTGGTTTCTTCCTGCCTTCCTGCCGCATCAAGGCCCAGGTAAAAATTATCAAGAATGGAGAGCATCTCTTCCAGAAAACCGGATAACGCATATTTGCGAGCCTCTTCCTTCTCGCGCGTTGCACGGCGGCGGTAGTTTTCAAAATCCGCTACGGCACGCAGATAGCGTTCATGATTGGTCGCAGCTTCCCTGCGCGCCACTTCCAAAGGGTTTTCTTCAGCGCTCACGGCATCCTGAGAAGTCTCATTTTCAGGCGAAACTGCTTCCTGCGCGCGTTCCACCTCCAGAGCCTCTTCCTGGAAATCCACTTCGTTCTGTTCTTCTGTGTTGTGCTTCGAACTCATGATTTACTGTCCAAACGTTTTAACATGAGGCCTACTCCTTCAGGCCTTCAATGAAATTCTTCAATTTGAATGTCACTCCCTCGCCCATCTCCCATAAATAGCTGCCCTGTTCCGTCAATTCCTGCTCCAACGCCGCTCCTGTTCCGCTCAACTGTCCCATCTGAGAGAGAGCTTCTCCCAATAAATAGACCACCAGTTCAGCCGCAACAGGATCCACCCTGGGTTGCATTTCGTCCAATAACATGCGCAGGTCGTCCACCCCCTCAAACTCCGCCGCGTAATTCAGGTTCAAAGTTCGTGAAGTCTGTTCGTTGAGCCCTTCATTCACAATTTTCAGGGAACCGACACGCAGTTTCAGATTATGAATCATAAACGGCCTGTCGTTGCCTCGCTGAGAGGTTTCCGTCGATGGCAAAAAAGGAGAACTCCCCGTACCTATTTTTCTTAAAAACTGGTCGGCATTGATTTCCCCCTTCACATTCTGCACCACCGACAATTGGCGAATAAACAAAGTGACTTCATCCCACTCCCGTCTGCTGCGCAACAGGGAAAAGGGCCGGATTTTGGCGGAAAAGCGGTCGATTTGCAAAAAATCCGCCTCCGCAAAACTGGTTGGATTGCGCACCTCCATATCCAGCAAATCCATCCGCGCACTCCATACCCGCACATCGAGCGTCCCTATTTCCACGGGGAAACCCGTGCTTTTGCGCAGCTCCCTCTCCAGCAGATTATCGGCAAACTGCAAAACAAGCCATATCCCCACTATTGCAATCAATAGCAGAATCATGAACAGCTTGATCAACCAGCGCAGCGGTGAAAAAAGAAAGCGGATCATAACAGGCAAATGGTTAAAAACGGATCTGGTCCGTCATCAGAAAAGTAAAACTCTTCTTAGGGTATAATATAAACGACAATCCCGCAGGGATCAAAAAATTTATGCCGGCATACAGAACCCCGTCAACAGACTGCTCACAGGACGCGCTCCCCTCCACAATATGACCGAGACGTGGAAAATCATCCGCCTGGAAAGACAATGGCTGTTGATCCTCAATCCGCCATTTGGTGATGCGAAATTCATCCGCCTCGGCAATCACCTGGGGAGATTGACCCGCACCCGCTTTCCGCGGAATTATATCTCCGAATTGGATACATTGTAGGCTCTCCTCAATATGCAATTCGCGTGGGTTACCATCAGTCCCCATCCTTCCCCAATCATACAGCCTGTATGTCGTGTCCGAATTCTGTTGAATTTCCAGGATCAGGTTTCCACCGCCTATCGCATGCAGACAACCACTGTGCACCAGCAACGAATCACTCTTTTGCACGGGAATTTCCTGCACCAGGGATTCCAGACTGTTGTCCAGCAACGCTTCCAGCAGGGATTCGCGGGTAGCGTCCTGCTTTAATCCAGCCAATAACAAAGCTCCTTCGTCAGCGTCCGCGACATACCAGTTTTCCGTTTTGGGTTCCCCTCCCAATTGGGCCGCCACACGGGCTGGCGGATGCACCTGCAGGCTGAGCCGTTCCCGACAGTCCAGCCACTTCACCAGAATCGGAAACGGACGAGCAGGATCGACTTTTTCACCAAACACCTCCGTGCCATATTGTTCACGCAACTGACGCAACGTCAGCCCCTGATAACGCCCATTGCACACAACAGACTGTGCCTCATCGCGATCCACAATCTCCCAGCTTTCGCCAATGCGATCCGCTCCATCAGGCAACACCCGTCCAGGAAACGACGACAGGCGCCGCCCTCCCCATACGCGGGGCTGATACAAGGGTTGAAACGTGATCAGATGACTCATGAATCAGAATTCTTTCCGTTCAAGGGTTTTGTCGCAAACGTAAAAGAGTCGGATAAAAAAGGCACTCTCCCGCGAGGAGAGAGTGCCCGTAAAGAATGGACCGAGGAGGTCGGCAATCTTACATCATGCCGCCCATGCCACCCATTCCACCCATATCAGGGGCTGGAGCGGCTGGTTTTTCTTCAGGCAGGTCGGTGATCATGCACTCAGTGGTGAGCAACAGACCAGCGACAGAAGCTGCGTTCTGCAAGGAGCTGCGGGTCACCTTGGTCGGATCCACCACACCGGCCTTAACCAGGTCTTCAAACTTGCCGGTAGCGACGTTATAACCATTGCTGCCCTTGGAGTTCAACACTTCCTGTACGATCAGGGCGCCTTCCACACCTGCGTTGGCACAGAGCTTGCGCAGTGGTGTTTCAATGGCGCGACGTACGATCAGGGCGCCGACGGTCTCGTCACCTTCCAGCTTCTCAGCGGCGGCTTCGATTGCCTTGGCGGTGCGCAGCAGGGC
>CAZYDZ010000146.1:0-5849 GCA_964646535.1 uncultured Opitutaceae bacterium | reverse complement strand
TGGCCGCCGTGTCGTTGCCCTGGATTCCTTATTCGCAAGATCCTTCTGTGCTTGCTCAATACGCTCGGCATTCCGCTGCACAGCCTCGCGCTGCTCCGACAATACGCGATTGAACTCCACGCGCGCATCTTCGTGCTTGTTGAGCTGCATGGCATTCAACGCCTTGTATACACACACCATGATCCGATCGTAGGTCGTTCCCGTATAGGGGAGAGATGCAAGATTGGTGATCAACGCACCGGCTTCATTGGTGAGCGATATAGACGGCCCGTCCGCATAATTGCGCATGAGCACGCGCGCATCCTCCAAAGCTTGCTGGCTCTGCTCCAAGTGGCCTGCTGCGCGCATGGAGGTCCCTTCCTCCAGCATCCAGAGAACCCGATCCGTCTTGCCGGATTCCTCCACCTTCTGACGGCTGAACTGGGCCGCACCAGCATAGTCTCCCATTGACCATTGGGCCGCCAATCGCTCACTGTCGCTCTGGTAATGCGAGCACCCGCTTCCGATGAGCAGCACTCCCGTACAAACAGTCCAACAGGTTCGGAACCAGATATTTTTCCCGCTAACACGCCTTGCTCCAACGGTTGAACAAACGCCTTTAACAGACTGTAATTCCATTGGCGTTCTAATCACTCTGCCGCTGGGCGTAAAACCGCACCCTTCTCAATTCCGAAGTCTTCAATCACAACCCCTGTGGAAAACTTCGGCTGGACCCGATTCACACGAATTTTGCCAATGGAAACTTCTTCTGCCCCCAACAAGGCTCCTGTGTCGGGATCAATCAATTCCTCTCCGCGGGCAAAAACCTCCCACACCTGATCCACTGCCACAGAAGAACCGTCTCCGCGGCTGAAGCTCACCTGTTTCCCTGTTTTCGCCAATACACGAGCTGGATAAATTACATCTTCAACCCGGCCGGCTACCCGACGTGCAAATTCATGGGACACCTCTCCCAGCAAGCCGTCACTCAGGGAACCCTGAGAGCGAATTGCCTTATTTAGCTCTTCCACATCCTGATTGGTTACGCGGATATTGGCGCTCTCCAACAGGACACCCGTGGTGGAATTATAGATACGGACGACCCCTGCAAGGCGGATTACCCGTCTGGAAAGAGTGGCTCCCATTGCCTCAAAGGTTTGTTTCTCCTCGAAATCCTGGTAGTCGTTGATGGTTGGTACGACCAGGTATTTCACGCCTGCCAGCTTAAAGCGTTGTGCCGCCCCCGAAGAGTTCAGATCCACATTGCCCGATCCTTCAAACTCCTGTCGTTTGAAGATCTCATCCAAATCCGTGCTTGCCGCCACCTTGAACTTGCGGGTGTTGTGAATCGCATCGGTCAACTGACCCTCAAGCGACTGCACCACCCTGGCAAACTCGTTCAATTTTCCAGCTTTCTGTGTTGCCTCCCTGATCGCGGGAGCAACCTTGATGTCCGACACAGCAATCGTCTCCAACCCTGACGGCTGTTCCTGTGCAGACAGCGAGAAGGGCAAAACTGCCGATGAGAGGAGCGTGAAAGAAAGCAGATGGAAAAAGGCTCGTGATTTCATAGGTACAGACTGTGGGTCATTTATGGGAAAAGGCTATTACGGGTTTCGTGGATATCAGGCAGTTTGTCCGCATCCACCTTGATATCGGACTTGACGTCCGAACGGTGATCCAGACGGACACCAGACTGTTTGAGATAAGTTGCCTGACCCTGCAGAACCTCCACTTCAGCATCCGTCAGGGCAGCGTCGCGCTTGATCTTTTGCAGGCCTGCAACAATCTCCTTCATACGAGCCATCCCCTGGGCATCCATACGCATCGGAATCGTCAATGTCTGCCCGTCCACAAAATTCACATTTCTCTCCACGGTTTCATAGCCTGCCCGAGAGATGCGCAAGCGGTTGATCCCAGCCGGAACCTTTAACGGAGTGGTCGCCGAAGTACTGCCGATGAGCAGGCCGTTGACCTCGATATTCACTCCAGACACATCCAACTGATAGGTGTTTTCCGTCACACGGTATTTACCATCTTCTCCCTTCACAACATCAGGAACCTTGAAATCCTCCATGACCGCATTGATTGTTACAGAAACTTCTCCTGTGGTCTTTTTCACAATTGGCAAACCACTGGTTCCCGTATCTTTACGGATTTTTGACCCCAGTTCGGTCGCCGCGCGGGACAGCAACCTGTTTGCCACATGGCCTGTGCTCTGTACACTGTTTTCCATCTGTCGGATCGTTTCCGTGACGGTTACGGTATTCGCAAACAAACTCCCCCCCTGCACCACGCTTGTCAGGCGATACGACGCCTCCAGCGTGAAAATATCGTTTCTGGTCTTCACCCCGTATCCCTCGAATTCCTTTTCTTCGCGATCCATGGAGACGATGGATACCAACAACAGGTAGTCTGCCCCCAGACTGTGCGCCAAACGGATCGCACTACCTTGTTTCTCGAACGCCTCGTCCACCTCTCCCTGTTTGATACTCTTCAATACGTCTTCGCGCGACACCAGTTGCAGCTTGTCACTGGTTACCGAGGCGATAATACGATCCTCAAACGCCTGCACACGATCTGTGAAGGCAGGGCCCGCCCGATTCACTACCACGACTGCAACCGTGGATGGAGGACGGCTCTCCGTCTCTTTTTTAGCCTCCTCTGTCTGTGCATGAAGGGCTGTATTCAGAAACAAACTTGCCAGAAGTAACAACGAAATACGGGTTTTAGTAATCATATAAAAGGCAATCGTTAACATTTCGTGAGGCAACCTAATTGCAAAAACACTTTCTTCCGCATGGTCCACTAAGGCAAGTTTTTTCAGGCAGACATGCAGGCTGGACTGATTGCATCCTATAAGCCCTATAAGAAATAATTACTAGGTTAGGTGTTATGTCGCCGATAGTCTATGGTGTAGGAGCGGCTTTACGCCGCGACCAGGTCCACACGCCGCGCCTACATCGGGTTGGCAAACTGCAATGCGATAATGGCCAGACGGTGATCCGATGACAAACTTTCCCATGCCTGAACAGGCGTTACCTCACTGCGCAGGCATTTCGGCAGATATTGGATAAATGCGTCCAGCAGGCGTTGCTCTTGAGGATCCTCGATGATTGCACCACTGGCAATACGTTGTTCCATCTGCAAAAACGTATCGTAAATCTGTGCCGTCACCTCCGCCCGTTTTCCGCGCACCTGATCGCTGTAGATGGCAGACAGTGCGGCCAGGGAATGTTCCTCATCGCCCGCCCGATAATTCTGCAGCAGCCAGCGTGCCTCTTGCCTGGCACGGCCTTTCAGAATTTCCATCAGATCGGGAATAAACTGGGGAATCAAGTCGGTGAAACGCTTGGGGCCAAGTATCAACAAGGCCAGTTCCTCATAGGAAGAGGTAATCACACCACACTTGTTGGCGCTGCTATCCTTGAAAATCATTACACCCGCTGCCTGCAGATTGCGACGCGCTGTGGCGGTGAAATAAAGATTGGCTCCCTCAACGATCAACGGTGCACTGGGCTTTTCTTCCAACAGGAACCATTGCCAGTTGGTCTCATCCAGCGTATTGGGGCGCCCCCCGGCGGGAATAAAGGCTTCCGCTTCCACTGCATGTAATCCACGCTGATGCAGGCGGTTGGCCATATTCATATCAATGTCCTCCTCGTTTACGCCATCTGTCGACTTGACATATAATACGGGTTGACCTGAAGTCCCGCGTGGCAACACCAGCAGCCGGCCTTCCTCATGCAATTGCTGTGGCGAAAAATAAGCGACTCCCTTGCCTTCGCGGAACAGACGCAACAATTCCTGCTGGTCCAGCCCCTCCTCATCGTGCGCAAACCCCGTACCATCGGTGATCGCCACGATCTTCACCTTTTGGCTATAATGTTCGATCAGCAGGCGAATACTGTTACCTGCAACGTCTCCGTCTGGTCCTCCCGAAAGTTTGACTCGAAATGACTGCTCTTTGGGCTCAATACCGAGATAGCGCAATCCTTCCTCCAAATAAGTGAATACGCCTGTCGAGGTCACCCCGTACTGTTTGTGGTTGATCCCTTGCTGCGGATGGCCTGACATCAGCGCTGGCCCCGCCTGGGTTCCAACACGAGCTGAATAATCATCGATCCAGACAATCATGTCATTCGTCATGTTTTCATCAGGGCCGAGGAACAGTGTGCTGCCGCCAGGTTTCAATTCAGGCATGTCGGGCGCACTGCCTACCGATTCCCGAGCCAGCATTAATGCGATGAATTCGCGGACAAACGCGCGCTGGTTCGGACGTTGTGGCTGTCCCAACTGTGCCAGAATAATCCCCTTGGCACCCCCCTCGGGAATGTCTTTGTTTTTGGAATCCTGAGTGATTGCCAAATCGTAACACTCCTTCAACAGTCCGCGGCGCGCCACCTGATAGCGCAGCGCGTTGCGTGGCAGCACCGTGCGCAGACCCCCGCGCGCATGATTGGTGAATGCCACATGAAAGCCTGCAAAGCCCGCGGATATCACAAAAAGCAGACTTTGTGGCAACACTGGGTAATGATACTGACTCTCTGGAAACAATTGCAAAATAGCAGGATCCAGTGAAAAGGCATACGCCGATTTTTCCTGACGGAAAAAGTTTGTACGGCGAATCGCTCCCACCCACTCCATCGCCGCATGATACACCAGACGCACGGCATTGTCTTCCGAGCTCACCCCTGTATTCAACTCCTCCAATAAACTGAGCAAACGCTCGCGGATACGCTCGGCATTCTCCTCGCGTCGCAACCAGGGGTGACAGGTGTCGTGAAAATAGTGTACCAGCTCCTCCATCAACTCGGGATAATCCATCAGGCGATGCAATATGGCATCGCGTTGAAAGTGCACTGGAAACACTTGGAAATAAGCCAGCTCCAGAAACTCTGCTGTTACCCGCAGGAAACTTTGTTCCCAGGTTGCAATCTGCTCCTTCGGCCACGCCGGCACTGTGCCTGCAACGCGCTCTCCAATCCCACCCAGGCGCCCATGCCGCAACTCCGCCAATAGTTTATCATAGCGCGGATCCCCTGGCAGCAACGGGTGCTGATCGTGATCGGTCAGATAAAAACCCGATAACCCGACCCAGGCTTCAGGCTGGCTCTCCTTCCCTGCAGGAATCACCGTACTGACCACAATACGATTCAAGCGCACATCCACCCGCTCCAAAATCCTCGCAATCCTCAAAATAAAGCCCGTTGAGGGTGGATTGACAGACCCGAGCATGATGCGGTTAAAACCTTCTCCGCTGCGATCACTCTTCCAGAATATCTGTGGGCGAACCAGTACGCTATCCTCCTGCAGGCAATCCAGGTACAACGCCAGAAAACTTCCCAAACGCTCAGGAGAACTATTTTGCACAAAACCACGCGCAAAACCTTTCAACCACTCTTGTAGCTGTTCTTTTGAATGCAAGCGCCCCGTTTGATTTCCCAGTGTTTCCCCTACCGCCTCCCAATGCACCCCCTGTAATTCTTCCTCTGTAACCCCCTGGCGCTCCTTTTCCTTTGGATCACGCACCTCCATACGGGCAAACTCAACCAGCCCCCCACTTTCCCACAACGGCTTTTGCGACCGAAACACCGCAGCACCAAGAATATCCTCATGACTCAACCCCTCCAAATTGCGTACCAGATGCCCAGGTTCCACTCGACTTACCTGATAAAGAACATTCCCTTTGCGCAAGGAGACTGTCGCTCCAGTGTAACGGTACATCAGTAGGATGTTCAGCATCGTCTGCCTTTCCTCCTCCGTTACCAGCCGGAAAAAGTGCTCCGGCATACCCGCATACCAAGCTGTTTCCAGCTCTCGACGCACTTCAATCAGGGCTCTTTCGTCCTCTCGCAGAAGCTGTTCGC
>CAZYDZ010000145.1:0-5861 GCA_964646535.1 uncultured Opitutaceae bacterium | reverse complement strand
GCTGCCGGGTCGAAACGCCCGCCTTGTTCATCCGCGCGTGGTTCGCTGCGCATTCAGATTCGCAACAGTAACATCCCTGCTTCCTGGACGGGGCCCGCAAATGAAGACAATATGCGGCCAGGCGGATCCTCATTGCAGGTCAATGACAACCAGGTGTCTAATTGGAGGTTTGGTCGTTACGCTACGGATTTCCGTTTTCTGGCACGGGTGGCGGATGGCAATACAAACCCGCAGTTGATGGGGATGGCGGAGTGGACTCCTCCGAACCTGCCGACCGTGGTCGGGTATCAGGTGGTACGCCAGGCGGAGGTGGCGGGCGGTGGATTTTCAGGAATGCCTGAAGTCTATTATCGGTTGTACCGAAGCGTGGTGCGGCCAGCGCCAGTGGGGCCAGGCATTACGAATCCTGTCTTCAATGGCATGAATGTGTTTGAGCTGGCAAACGGCAATGACGTGGAGAATACGGCTTATTCGTCGAATCCGTCTACCCTTGATCCGTTTGCCCCTGGAACTTTGGAAAGGCCTCACCGGAATATGGTGCTAGCAGAGGGGGTTGTGGATTTCGGGATCGTTTTATATGGAACGGACTATGCTTCTGATAATCCCTCTGCGAGCGAAATTTTCCCTGCCGGGGGGAGTAATCTAAGTACAAACACTCTGACCAGTCTGGATAAGGACATAGGCTATGTCATGGTGTATGTACGGTTGTTGACAGAGCAGGGCGCCAAAATATTGTCCCGTAAGGAGCTGGATGGGCAGGGTGGCAGTTGGTGGGATATCGTGGACGGTCATTCCAAGGTGTACACTCGTCTGATTCCAGTGCCTTTGGAGGCGAAGAACTCGCTGTGATCGAGTAGCCTGATTTGTTCTGGGTTGCGAAAATATCCATTCCGTTGCACAACGGGTGATCATGCGCGTGTATTTTGATGGCAATGCGACCACTCCTCTCTGGCCGGAGGCATGCGAGGAATGGCGACAGTTGGGAGAAACCCGTTGGATGAATCCCTCTGCTCTTTACGAGGGGGCAGCAGCAGCGCGTCTGTGCCTGAATGAATATCGACAACAGTTGGCTGTTGAGACATGCAGTAATCCTGATGACATTGTTTTTACAGGGGGGGCTACGGAGGGCAATAACACCGTGTTGCGATATTGGATAAAAGGGCTGGGATGCGGGCTGGTATCAGCAGTGGAGCATCCGAGCATATCCTGGATACTGGACGAAGGAGAGGCAGGAGCGGAATTGTGGCCGGTGAACAAGTCGGGGCAGGTCAGCCTGGATTGGTTGGAGCAGCGTTTACAGCAGGGGAAGCCGCCAGCATGGTTGGCTCTTCAGTCGGTGAACAACGAGACCGGCATCATTCAGCCGTTAGAGAAGGTGTTAGCGCTGATTCGACCGCACGGCATCCCCTTGTTATGCGATGCCAGCCAGCATTACGGGAAACGGGCTCCTTGTTTATGGGAAGATCTTGTCTGGGTGGTGGGATGCGCTCATAAGTTCGGAGGACCGCGGGGGACAGGGTGGATACGCATGGGGACGGGGCGGGAAAAGTTCAGAATATTGAACGGAGGCGATCAGGAGAGCGGTCGCCGCGCAGGGACGGAAAATCTGCAGTCCATTGGAGCCATGGTGGTCGCATTGCAAAAAGTTCAACAGTGGCGAAGTGGTGAAAATGAAATGGAGTCGGAACGCAACCGTATGGAAACAGAACTGTTGAGACGGATTCCAGGGCTGCACATTGCGGGCAGGGAAAGCCCGCGCGTTGCGAATACCTCCCTGCTTATTTTTCCCAGACACTACAATCATCGCTGGGTAGCGCGTATGAACACGCTGGGGTTTTGTCTGGCAACTGGAGCTGCCTGTTCCAGCACCAAAGAAGTGCAGTCCAGCGGATTGCTTGCAATGGGATATTCTGTAGAGCAGGCAAAACGGGCAGTCAGGGTGTCTGCCGGATGGTGGAATACCCTGCAAGACTGGCGTGCGTTGACGGATGCCTTTCTGCGGGTATGGCAAGCGTTGGAGGAAGAGACCTCTTCCTCTTCGGTGATTGAGCTGTCTGAATGAAGGTTTTATCGATTGTATTGAGTCAGTTTCGCAATCTCGATCAACAACGGTTTGAGTTTGGTGGTGCGTCCTGGTTTTTCCATGGACCCAACGGTCAGGGAAAAACCAACCTGTTGGAAGCCCTGTATCTGATCAGTGCGTTTCGATCGTTTCGTACGGCATCCATGTCTCCCTTACCCAGTTGGGGACAGCGTGAATTCGCATTGCAGGTGGAGATCAGCCATGAGTTGCGCGGTGAATCCCGTCTCGCTTTGGAGTGGAAAGATGGTGTGCGCCAGGTGTTCGAAGAAGGGCAACCGCTGAAATTGGCTGAATTCCTCGGAGTCTATCCCGTGGTGGCATTAACCTCTGAGGATGCGGAATGGATACGGGGTTCCCCCGCATTGCGCAGACGCCAGCAGGACCTGTTCTTCAGTATGCTGTCCAGCCAATATCTGATTTCCCTGCGCGCCTATCACCATGCCTTGCGGCAGCGCAATGTCTTATTGCGTCAAGGAGAGAGAGATGCCTCTCTGTATGCGATATATGAGCAGGCCATGGCTCGGGAGGCTCTGGTGATTGAGGAGATGAGATCGCAATGGACACAGAAATTGCAGCAGCATTTTGTGCGTCGTTATCAACAGATGGTTCCGCATGGCGAACCAGTGGACTTGCGTTTTGACGCGGATCTGGATGTATCCGACGAGGAAGGATATTGTCGGTACTGGCATGAAAAGCGGGCTCAGGACCAGGCAGCGGGGACAACCCGAAGAGGTCCTCATCGCAGTGATTGGACGGTTCAATTGAAAGGACACTCCGTTCGGGATTATGGTTCCGAGGGGCAGCAGCGGGGCATTGTGCTGGCGTTGCGGTTGTCACAATACGATCTGTTGCACGAGACGCGACAGATACAGCCCGTGTTGTTGGCAGACGATGTACTTCATGAACTGGATCAGAACCGCCGCAGTTATTTTTGGCAGACTTTACCCCACGATGTGCAGGTGTTTGCGTCTGGCACAATATTGCCGAATGAATGGCACGGGGAAGTGTTGACGTTTCCCCGTAATGAGCCATCCACAGAGCGGTAAATAATCTGGAAAATACGTATCATTTGAGTTTTTTTTTGCATAAGCGGAGTTTTTATTGAACGATTTCGGTCCAATGGGCCATACAGCGAACAATCCTTCAGTCCTTGTAATTGATGACGATTCAGAGATTTGTTACTCGCTGCAGCGCGTACTGACTCAGCGCGGCTATGACGTTCAGTCTGCGGGAAGTGGTGAGGAGGGGGTGGCGATTGTGCGTAAAATGCGTCCGCAGGTTGTGTTTCTGGATTATCGCATGGCTGGCGCCAATGGTCTGGAGATCCTGCAGCAGTTGAGGCGTGACAGCCCGCGCAGTATGGTGATTTTCATGACTGCCTACGGAACGACTCAGACCGCGATTGAGGCGATGAAATATGGCGCGTACGATTACCTGATGAAGCCGTTGCATCTCGAAAAGATGATTACCATTACGGAAAATGCGTTGAAGGCTTATCAGGATTGGGAGGGAACGGAAGAGACGGAAAGCGTGTTGACCAGTGATGATTTTCAGGAAGGATTGGTGGGTAAGAGTGAGGTGATGCAGCAGCTGTTCAAGGCAATTGGTCAGATTGCTGCCAGTAATGTAACGGTGATGATCACTGGGGAAAGCGGAACTGGTAAGGAATTGGTTGCCCGTTGCATATATCGCCACAGTCACAGGGCAAAAGGTCCGTTCATGGCAGTCAATTGTGCAGCCATCCCTGATAACCTGATTGAAAGCGAGTTGTTTGGCCATGAGAAGGGTGCGTTTACTGGAGCGACCCAGACCCGCAAGGGACGCTTTGAATTGTGCGATGGCGGCACCATCTTCCTCGATGAGATAGGGGATATGGCTTTGCCGACGCAGACAAAAATATTGCGCGCTCTGCAAGAGGGCGAAATCCAACGCGTGGGGGGCTCGGAGACAATCAAGGTGGATGTGCGTTTGATTGCAGCGACAAACCGCGATCTGGAGAGGATGGTCGAAAACAAAGAGTTTCGGGAAGATCTCTATTATCGGTTGAATGTGATGCGGTTGCGAGTTCCTCATTTGCGCGAGCGCAAGGAGGATATTCCGCTGTTGGCCGAATTTATTTTGCAGCGTCTGCTACGGGAAGGAAAAACGCTGGTGAAGAAAATTTCCAGAGAAGCGCTACAGCGTCTGTTGTTTTATCGTTGGCCTGGAAATGTGCGTGAGATGGAAAACGTGGTGCATCGCAGTGCGGTAATTGCGCGTGGGGATACCATTCTGTTGCAGGATTTGCCCAGGGAACTGCAGGCGATTGAACAGGATCAGATGGATGCGTTGTCGCGGGCTCCCAAGGTAGAACCCGTGGAGTTGCCTCCTGAGATTCGTACTCCAGAGCAGCGTGATTGCGAGCCCCTGTTGGATGAATTGGGTAGTGATGAGCGCGAGCGGGTGATGGATCTGACCTATCGTTACCTGCGTCGAACGGTGAACGAAGATTTGTTGCAAGAATTGGAGAAGGCTATGATACAGCGTGCTTTGGAGGAAATGGGTGGTAACCAGGTGCGCACTGCGAGATTGCTGGGAATCACCCGCGCGACGCTGCGCAAGCGCATAGAGGAAAACCAGTAGCGCTGGTAAGCCGCGCAGGATTGAGCCGCCACAGATTGCGTAGAAGGAGGTTCACGCGAAAGCGTGAAGTTGCGAAGAGGGAGTGAACAGGGCGGACATAAAAATGTAGGAGCGGCTTTATGCCGCGACCCGATGTTGTGTGATCTTGGTCGCGGCATAAAGCCGCTCCTACGGATGAATTTCGTGGTTTCGCGTAAGGTTCTTTTCATCTCTGAATAAAAATAGACAGAGGGTGCGTTTCTTTGACCGATTGGCTCTCCAATAGCGGATAAAACGTGCAATAAGACTATTTTTTCAACTCATGGGAAAACATGGCATGGGGAATGCTTCGTAGGGGTTTTCTTTGTCACACCTATGAAAATACAAAAGAACTGTTTGACGTGGCTCTTGCGCCTGATGTGGGTTGCTGGAGCCTTGATAATCCTGCCTGTTGCGGGGCATGCTGATGAAGCTGTAAAGGAACTCCCTTATGAGAGTTACGCACAATTCACACAAAGTCCTGACTTCCCTGCGTTTATGGTGAACAACCTGTGGATTATGGTGGCTGCCGTTCTGGTGCTCACCATGCACTTGGGTTTTGCCACACTGGAGATTGGACTGACCCGTACCAAAAATACAACCAACATCCTGTTCAAAAATCTGTTTACCTGTGCGATGGGTATTCTGGTTTACGCGGTGATCGGCTTTAACACCATGTATCCTGGAGAGGGCATCAATTCGTGGTTCAGTATTGGAGGCCCGATAGCCGCACCCGCCGCAGGTGCAGAGTCTGTCGCTGCGCTCACCGATGTGTACGACAATTACACTTTTTGGACTGATTTCATCTTTCAGGCCATGTTCGCGGCGACAGCGGCCACGATTCTGTCTGGAGCCGTGGCAGAACGCATTAAACTCGGTTCGTATATGATTATTGCCACACTGCTGGTTGCATTCTTCTATCCATTGTCAGGTTACTGGAAGTGGGGTGAAGGATGGTTGGATCAGTTGGGATTTCACGATTTTGCGGGATCGACGCTAGTACATAGTTTTGGCGGATTTGCTGCGCTCGGCGCCGTGATCGTGCTTGGTGCGCGCGCAGGCAAGTATCCGAAGGAAGGGGGAATCCGACCCATCACTGGCCATTCGATGCCACTGGTGACCATTGGGGCGTTCCTGC
>CAZYDZ010000144.1:2111-5876 GCA_964646535.1 uncultured Opitutaceae bacterium | reverse complement strand
AGCAGACACTTCACAATCGATTTTGCGATACCAGGCATTACGTTGCGCAAAACTTAGGATAATAAAGTCTGCTCCCGGCAAGGCCTTCCGATAGTCGGCCCAGGTCTCCACCACCGTCCCCGATGCTGTGCTCTCCGCAACCATACGAGCCAGTTTCCCCATTCGATCCAGATTGTCAGGATCATTATCTACCAGCGCCAAAGTCCCTTCCTTAAGGCCCTCCAGATGGTTCATCGCCCAAATTGCCTTCTGCCCAAAGAACAGACTGCCCGCGCCAATAATAACAGCTTTCAGTTTCCGATTACTCATATCCTCCCCATACTACACGAATAAAAGCACCCTGAATAAGCGTATTTTTGTTGTAATTACATAGCACTTATGTTGCACGAATACAGGTTGCCACTACGCCCATGGACTTTGGCAAACCTTCCTACACCGGGGAATACTGCAACGAACAACTGTAGGAGCCCCGACTGAAGTCGGGACGCCCCAAACAATCAGGACGCCATGGTCGCGGCATAAAGCCCTCCTACAGGCAAAATCAGCGATAACCCTCTTAAACCAGCACCATTCCAGGCGATCTCCTTTTAACTCTTGGTTCTGCGCCATTCAGGTTGTAAGTGCGCAGGCAGATGTTCGAGGTTGTTGATCGTGTGCATCAGACGAAGTCCTTTTTCGGTGACTTCAATCCAGTTGACGCCAGTTTCATCCATACTGAAATCCCTGTACTGAAAACGTTCCAGTCCGAGCAGATAGCGCAACAGCATATCGCCAAAATTGCCGTGACAAACCACGGCCACATATTCGTCGTGGTGGTGGCGTGAGAGCAGGGTCTGGGCCGCCAATTCGGCGCGGGCAAAACCTTCTTCACGCGTTTCTCCCTCCAACGGCTTCCACCAGGCCTCGGCCCACTGAAAGGGTTGGGTCAACTGACCCTGAGGAAAGCGGGAAGGAAGGTCAGACAACAAACAATAGTCTTCTCCCTTGGCTTGTTTATGGGCCAGTTCTTCCTGATCGTCATAGGATACCCCACCGCGCCAGGACTTCGGAACAGGGATAACTGTGGGATTCCGCTGTATTTTTTCCTGCCATGTCTCGATGATGGATTCACACAGAACAGGCCAAACCTGCAAGGGTAGTCCCGTTCGGTGTTGTAACGGCAGGGCCGTCTGTATTGCCCTCAGCATACTGCTACTGTACAGCGCATCCAGGCGCCTCCCCGCAAACCATGCAGCCAGAGCCTCGGCCTGCTGTTGCCCAACCTCACTCAGTGGGGTGTCGTCGTTACGAATGGCTCCTGGATATTCATCCGCCCGCTGGCCATGCCGCATGATATAGAAGTGCATAAAAAACGCCTATTCGGAACAAATCCTGTACGAATGTAAAGCCTCTTGGGATTCTGATATTAGTACAGCTTGGCGGTGTAAAACCTTTGTGATCTCTGTGCTTTAGCGAGAGACTCTCTTTAATCGAACACCACCGTTTTAGACTGATAAACGAGCACCTTTTGTTCCAGATGGGAGCGCACGGCGCGGGCCAGAACGCGCTTTTCAAGGTCGCGGCCCTTGCGGATGAGGTCCTGCACGCTGTGCCGATGGGTGACCGTATCCACATCCTGGGCAATAATCGGACCATCGTCGAGTATGGGAGTCGCATAGTGTGCGGTAGCGCCGATCAGTTTCACGCCGCGACTGTAGGCCTGGTGATAGGGGCGAGCACCGGCAAAAGCAGGGAGAAACGAGTGGTGGATATTGATTACGGGACACCCCACCTGTTCCAGAAAACGATCTGACAGTACCTGCATATAACGGGCCATCACCAGCAAGTCCACACTGTGCTGCCGACAGTACTCCAGTAACTGATCTTCCACCAGCTGCCTGTTCTCTGGTGTTACCGAATGGCAGTAATACGGCTTGTTAAAATAATCCGCTGCCTGCCGCATGTCAGGATGATTGGAAAACACAAAGGAGAACTCACCGCGAAACTCCCCTGCCTGCTCGCGCAGAAGCAAATCCCAAAAACAATGATCGGCGCGGGAAACCAGCAGTCCCGTCCGATAGCGGTGACTGGAGGGCCTCAACTCTACGTGAGACATACCGATACTGCGGGCATAGGTCACAAACTCCTGCTGCAAGGCATCATTGGAGCCCACCTTAGGAATCCATTCCAATCGCTGAAAAAAGATATTTTCCTCAAAATCCCTGTGTTGATCGGCGTGCAGGATGTTGCCTCCCTGCTGATAAATCCATGCCGCCAGGCTGGAAACGATTCCAGGGCGATCCGGCCCCGACAATAAGGCGATCCACGATTCTGCTTTCATTGTGCTACAAACACTCTCCTGCTATCTCTAATGTGCAACGCGATTTTCATGCTGTCCCAAACTCCAATCAGCCCTCCCGTACACCGAGCGATGCATACCATTCCCGATAGGCGGGACGCTTGCGCAATTCGACGAGATCAGTATCTTTCTGCATCCATTTCCAATCGGCATAGCCCAGCTCCACCGCCCGCTGTAGAGATTGCAATGCCTCCGTATAGCGCTTTTTCAGAGCCAGACTGCAAGCCAGATTGTAATGGGCGCCCTCATCTTCGGGTTTCAACCGCACCACCTTACGATCGACTTTAAGACCTTTGTCGTAATCTTTGTTTCGCGTATACAACAGCCCCAAATTTTCGAGGACCTCTACAAACATGGGTTCCCGCTTCAGGATGGATTCGAAAAAACCGATGTAAAACACATAGTCTTCCTTTGCTGGCTGAACAGATCCCCGTGAAGGGCTGTTTTGCGGCACCTTGGAATACTCAAAAGAGCCTTCGCTCATTCTCCCCTTTTCTGATAATTCGAACACTGACCGAGATCGCGCAGACGCTGGCAGCGCGCGTTCACCTGCAAACGCTGGGACTCGGGAATCAACCCCAATTTCTGCGCTACGGTATTGCCATACCATTCCATAAAGGGCGCATCCACCTCGTGTATCCGATCACAATCCAGACAGACGATCTGCGCCTGTTCCGTACGGCTGACAAAATTGGTCAGATAATACTTGAAGTCCTTGCCAACATCCACTTCGCGCACCAGACCACTCTCCGTGAGAATAGGTAGCGTACGATAAACGGTTGCACGGGATACGGACTCATCCAACTGCCGAGCCTTTTCCAATAGTTCTTCGGCGGTAAAATGCTCGGTCTCTTTCTGGATCGCCTGCAGAATTGCCATGCGCTGATTGGTGACACGCAATCCATTTTGCGCCAGGTATGTGCGAAACGTATCCTGCGCCCGCTCAATCACCTCTTCACTTGAGGGGAGGTTCGGTTCTTCAAGTTCTTCTTTGGGAGACATGGATTTTGTGGTCATTTGAATACTCTCCTCCATAATCAATCGTTTCTCAAACGGAATTGCGAGGGAAAATCCTTTTCGTTCCGCACAAGAAAGGCAATAAGATAGATCCATTATACCATTTTCCTTCTTCGTATGAGCGCATCCATTCCACATTCCCGTAAAGAGCTATGGGAAATTCTCCCCATCTCCGGAATGGAACGCCCCCTGACCTACCTGGCGCCCGCCAGCGCGGACCATATTCAAACGGGACAACTGGTGAAGATTCCGCTGGGACGGCGTCAGATACTGGGTGTCACCCTGCGCCAGGTGGAGCGGGTGGATTTTCCTGAAAGCCGCCTGAAGCGCTTCTCCCTGCCCTTGTATCCGGAGCCTGTTGTCACGCCTCCCCTGTTAAAATTGGCTGAATGGATTCGCGACTACTATGC
>CAZYDZ010000144.1:0-2101 GCA_964646535.1 uncultured Opitutaceae bacterium | reverse complement strand
ACAGCGTGTGGGAAACCATACTCCCGAAACTGGTGCGCAAAGGTGTGCGCTCGGTACAAAAACGCTGGGTTCAATTAGCCAAACCGCTGCCCGAAGGATGGCAGTCTTTCTTTACCCGCTCCCCAAAACAGAAAAATCTCCTACAATGGCTCGCAGAACAGCCGCAGGCCATCGAAGAGTCGATCCTGACTGAACAAGGCAAGGCCTCTCCCGCCATACTGAAGGCATTGCGGGAAAAAGGCTGGATTCAAACGGAACAGCAGCAGATCTATCGGGAAGCCTATTCGGGTCTGCTCGAAGAAGGCAGTGAAGTGATCTCCTCCACCCGGCCTCGGTTAACCGAAGAGCAGGATGCCGCGTGGAAAATATTGGAGCCCAGCCTGTCCGCCAACCAGTTCTCACCTTTCCTGTTGCATGGAGTCACAGGCTCGGGAAAAACAGAAGTTTATCTACAGGCAATAGAAAAGGTGCTGCAAGAGGGAGGAGGCGTGCTCTTTCTGGTCCCTGAAGTGGCGCTCGCCCCACAAACCGTTTACCGATTGCGCCATCGCCTCTCACTGGAACTGAAGCAGCCTGTCGTCGTCTGGCATAGCCATCTTTCTGAGGGAGAGCGCTTTGACGCATGGATGGCCATGCTGCGCGGCGAAGCGCGCATCGTAGTAGGCGCTCGCTCGGGCCTGTTCGCTCCCGTGCGCAATCTGCGCCTGATCGTCGTCGACGAGGAACACGAGCCAGCCTACAAACAGGAGGAGACCCCGCGCTATCACGCCCGCGACGCAGCCGTCTATCGTGCATTTCTGGAAAACGCCGTCTGTCTGCTCGGCTCCGCCACTCCGTCCCTGGAAACCTTTCAGAACGCTCAAAATGGCAAGTACCAAACCCTGACGCTGCGCAAACGGGTAGACGATCGCCAGTTGCCATCCGTCATTCTGGTCGATATGAAACGGGAAAAAATCTCCCAGAAGGGCCCCGTATCCCTCTCCCGCGTACTGGTCGACAAACTGCGTGATCGCTTGGAGGCACGCGAACAGAGTATCCTGTTTCTCAACCGCAGAGGCTACTCTTCCAGCATGTTTTGTCCTGATTGCGGTCACGTTGTCCAATGTGAACACTGCAGCGTCGCCATGACCTGGCATCGCCGTGAAAATCGGATGAAATGCCACTTTTGCGGACACCAGGCAAGACCTCCTGCGAAGTGTCCCTCCTGTTCTTCCAGCCAGATTAAATGGCGCGGGCACGGCACTCAAAAAATCGAAGACCTGGTACAGGCTGCGGTCCCAGGATCGCGCGTTGTGCGTATTGACACCGACAGTCTGCGCCGCAAGGAAGAGCTGCAGCAACATCTGGACGAGTTCCGGCGCGGTAACATCGACATCCTGGTGGGAACACAAATGATCGCCAAGGGGCTCGACTTCCCCAATGTTACTCTGGTCGGGGTCATTGAGGCGGATCTATCGCTGAACATGGCCGATTTTCGAGCGGGAGAACGCACCTTTCAACTACTGGTTCAAGTGGCAGGACGCGCAGGGCGCGGCGACCGCTCAGGAGAAGTGGTTATCCAAACCTATCTGCCACACAGCAGCCCCATTCAATACGCGCGCCGCCAGGATTTCTCGGGCTATCTGGAAGAAGAACTCACCCTGCGGCAACAGTATGGTTATCCCCCATTCCGTCACCTGATCCGCCACCTGTTTCGCGGTCGTAATCCTGAAAAATTGAGCTACTTTGCCGAACAATGGGCAAAAAAAGTGCAGCAGAAGGTCGGCAAAGAGGTGGAGTTGCGCGGCCCCGTCCCCGCTCCCGTTGAAAAAATCGAAGGGCTCTACCGCTACCAGATCTGGTATCTGACCACCCGCACCAGCAAACTGACCCGCGAGCTGCAGGAACTGCGAAAGGACTTTCCTTTTCCCAGGGACATTCACGAGGTACTCGATGTCGATCCGATACAATTGAGCTAACGCGAATGCCTTTATTCTTTGACAACCCCTGTTGAAGTGATTACCGCTAGGCCTTTTGACTGAATATTTCAAACCCTCACTTACATGTCTTCTGATCTGATTGTTGTTTGTGGCGGCGGCGGCTTCATTGGAGGTCACCTGGT
>CAZYDZ010000143.1:0-5939 GCA_964646535.1 uncultured Opitutaceae bacterium | reverse complement strand
GGCAAACCAGAGGTGTTTTCAAGACAAAACTGGATAAAACGTTTCTTTACATCGTTTTAGGGCTTCGCAAGGATGCATCCATGTCTGCCAGAATATTTACAATCGCCAATCAAAAGGGTGGCGTAGGAAAAACCACTACAGCCATTAATCTGGCCGCCGCTCTGGCCAACCGCAAGATCCCAACCCTGGTGGTCGACCTGGATCCACAGGCTAATGCAACGAGCGGCCTGGGTCTGCTGAAGGAAGAAGGGATCAGTATTTATGGTCCCTTGTTCGGTGAAGGCAGTGCCGAGGACAAGGTGAGAGAGACAACAACCCCGTATTTGTACGCCATTCCAAGCGAAGTAGACCTTGCGGCAACGGAGATCGAATTGGCACAGGAACAGGATTATCTATTGCGCCTGCGCAATGCATTGGCAGGGTTGAAGGAATCAGGACGCTTTGAGGCGATTATTCTCGATTGCCCTCCTGCCCTGGGCCTTCTCTCCATGAACAGTCTGGCTACTGCCGACTATCTGCTGATTGCATTACAGTGTGAATATCTTGCGCTGGAAGGCTTGAGTCAGATCCTAAAAGTGACCAACGACCTGAAGGAAGCGGGTGTGAATCCGAACCTGGAACTGGGCGGAATCATCATGACAATGTTTGATATTCGCACCAATCTCTCCCGTCAGGTGGTGGATGAGGTGAAGAAACATTTCTCCAGGGAAATCTTCAAGACCCTCATTCCGCGCTCTGTTCGTCTGGGTGAAAGCCCAAGTTTCGGTCAGACGATTTTCCAATACGACCCGTTAAGCCCTGGAGCGGAAGCCTACAAGGCGCTGTCCGACGAGGTAGCCAAGCGTTTTTCCCTCAAGCCTGCGAAAGCAAAATAAGTGAAGCCATTGGAAGAACTGGAGCAAATCCTGGGCTACTCTTTCCGCAATCGTTCTCTGCTGGAAGAGGCGTTGACCCATGCCTCCTATCGGCGCGAACATACGGATGAGCCTGGCAATGACTACCAGCGACTGGAATTTCTGGGCGATGCAGTTCTCAACTTTCTGCTGGCAGATATTATTTTTGAGCAGTTCCCTGAAATGCGCGAGGGGGAAATGACCAAGACCCGTTCCACATTAACCCAGGGACGCGTCTTGACTGCGATTGCCAGGGAACGGCAATTGCACGCTTTCATTCGCACGGGTATTCTCGAAAAGAAATGCGGTATCCCCAAATCGGCAAAGGTCAAGGAGGATGTCATTGAGGCGTTAATTGGCGCCACGTTCAAGGATGGCGGTGTCGAGGCGGCCAGACGGGTGGCGCTGGCTCTGTACGGGGATATCGGACGCTGGAAGGATCATCATTCTTACGGGCGCAATCCCAAGGGTGATTTGCAGGAATGGGTACAAAGTAAAAATTCTGCCGACGTGCTGGAATATGCCATTATCGACCAGGAGGGCCCTTCTCACAACCGCACCTTCACCGTGCAGGTATCTCTGAACGGCACACCCATTGGAAGAGGATCTGGAAAATCCCGTAAGGAGGCGGATCAAAACGCAGCGTCGGATGCACTGCTGAACCGGGTTCACACGGAAGAAAAGACGACATGAGGCGGCTGTATCCGACTCTGGCCTTGCATTGGGAATATTGGGACAATCTTCCCGTACAGGCAACGGGAGCCGTATTGGCGCGCCTATTACACCAAAAGGCAGATGAGGCGGCTGCGGTGGTTTTCTGTGAACATTTCGGGCAAGCGGAAAAACTGGCGCTGTCCACCCGTCAGTTTGGACAATTGCTGCCAGACTGGCCATACCACGTACTGGTCTGGCCGAATACGGACCAGCCAACACTCGCAGCACAAACCCAGGCGGAATGGGATAAACTGGCCGTACTCTCCGCATGGGAGCGCTATCGCTCAGGCAACCACCCCACTCCCTTGTTATTCCTGCCAGTGGAAGCCGTCCGTGAAAAAGTCCCCCCTCCTTCCTCACTACAGAAAAAACAGTGTGTTCTTCGCAAGGGTGAACGCATAGTTCGGGATCAACTCGCCCAACGATTGCGGGATTGGGACTATCACCATGAAGCCGTTTGCGAGGCTCCGGGAGATTTCGCCATTCGCGGGGGGATTCTGGATGTTTATCCGATTCAGGAGGAAGCTCCCGTACGCATCGATTTTTTCGATGATGAAATTGAGTCAATCCGACTGTTTGATCCCACCACTCAACGCTCTGATGAAAGCATCCATGAAATTGTCATTATGGGGAAGCCAGGCCAGCGTGCTGATGAACGAATTTCCCTGGCGCAATGGATGACAGGTCCATTGAATGGTATTTTGATACGCCCTTCTATTTTGGAGGAAAGGCATTCCGAATTGTTTGAAGTACCCGAAACTATTGCCGCCCCTCACCCGACATTGGCAGATTGGTGGGAAAACAGAGATATTGCACAAGATACATGGATTGGTCTGGATGAAGTCCCCTCCAGTAATGTTTTTTTACACCCGAATTGCAGAAAAGCCACACTGGATATCCAAAGCCTGGATACGTATCAGTCGTCCCGCAATCAAGTCGTTCGCATTGGGGTGGAACGCAAGCATCAGGAGCTGCAGGAGCGTCATGCATTCCTGAACCAACTGCACCGTATGTCCGATGAGGGATACGAAGTATACTGCTTCCTTCGCACCGAGGCCGATCGCGAGCGGGTCACGGAAATCATCCATGAAACCCTTCACGGAAACCCGTGGACACCTCATTTTCTTAACGGTGAATTTGTAAATGGTTTTCTCTGGCGGCCCACCCAGGATGTAATCAGTTGGCCTTTACAAAAAAAACGTTCGTTGGGTGTTCTGTTTACATCGGATGCGGATATTCTCGGGCGGGCTCAACCCGTTTCAGGCAGACTGCGCAACAGACGCGCCTCCCAGAGATCCCAAGTGGATCATTTACTCGATTTCGCAGAATTGGCCGATGGAGATTTTTTGGTCCACATGCAACACGGGATCTGCCAGTTCCGAGGGATCACAAAGATTGACCACCGCGGTACGGTCAAGGAAGTCCTGTCACTGGAGTTCGCTGATACCGTCATTCTGCACCTGCCACTTCATGAGTCTCATCTGATCACTCGCTACGTCGGCCTGACCAAGGCCTCCCCAAAACTGGATCGTCTGGGCAGCGAGGTCTGGTCAAAAACACGCCGTGCCGCCGAGCGTTCCGCACTGGATTACGCAGCCGAAATGTTGCGCATCCAGGCAGAACGGGCCACTCACGAAGCCATTCCTCTACTTCCTGACAGCAATTGGCAGCGTCAGTTTGAAGGAGCCTTTCCCTTTCGTGAAACTCCCGATCAAAAGAGGGCGATTGAGGAATCCTCCCGTGATCTGGCAGCCAATAAGCCAATGGACCGATTGATCTGTGGCGATGTCGGCTTTGGTAAAACAGAAGTCGCCCTGCGCGCCGCCTTTCAGGCGGTAATAGGCAACGTACAGGTTGCCATCATTGCGCCAACCACAGTCCTCTGCCAGCAACATTTCAACACATTTCGGGAACGCATGGCAGGATATCCGATCACCGTGGAAATGTTGAGCAGCTTTCGCAAACCCAAAGAACAGATACTGATTCGCCAGCAACTGAAACAGGGGAAAATCGATGTCGTAGTGGGAACGCACAGTCTGTTCTCCAAATCAATCGAGTTTGCGCGGCTCGGTTTCATGGTAATCGACGAAGAACATCGCTTTGGCGTGCGCCAGAAGGAAAACCTGAAACGACTGAAAAGCACGGTACACTGCATGGCCATGAGCGCAACTCCCATCCCGCGCACCCTCTACCTGGCCTTAATGGGAGCACGCGACCTGAGTGTTATCGAAACACCCCCCGTAAACCGACTTCCGATTCAGACTCTCGTGCGCCCTTTTGATGAAAATCTGATCCGCTCGGCAGTCGAACACGAATTGGAACGCGGCGGGCAGGTGTTCTATCTGCACAATCGGGTGCAATCTATCGAAAAAACCGCACAAATGCTGCAAGAACTTTGTCCTAATGCGCGCATTGGTGTCGGACACGGACAAATGGTCAAAGAGGATCTGGAAAAGATCATGACCCGATTTGTGGCGGGAGAATATGATATTCTGGTATGCACAACCATTATTGAGTCGGGGCTCGATATACCCAACTGTAATACCATGATCATCGAAGCCGCTGACCGTCTTGGTCTGGCCCAGCTTTACCAGTTGCGCGGACGCGTTGGACGGTTCAACCGCCAAGCCTATGCCTATTTGCTGCTTAAACGGCACGGTCGGGTATTGGAACACGCGCGGGAACGACTGAACACCATCCGTCAAAATACTCAACTGGGTTCTGGATTCCGCATTGCCATGCGCGATCTGGAATTGCGCGGTGCAGGCAATGTTCTCGGTGTCAAACAAAGTGGTTTTATCGCCGATGTCGGTTTTGAACTCTACTGCGATTTATTGCGGCAGAGCATTGCGCGGCTGAAAGGAGAGCCTGCGGCATCACACCTGCGAGCCAGTGTACGACTCGATTTTGCCAATATCGGGGAAGGCTCCATTGATCCCAAAGGGCTGCACCAACCCGTCATCGAGGCTGGCATTCCTCTTGCCTACATAGGAGAAACACGGCTGCGTATCGACTACTTCCGCAAACTGGCTATGTGCCACGAACAATCGGAAGTGGACGGGATTCGTGCAGAAATGCGGGACCGTTTTGGGCCTCTCCCCTCAGGAACGGAAGCGCTGTTGCAAATCACCTCCATTCGTTGTTTGGCAGAATCACAAGGAATCGTTCTTGTAGAAGTGACTGATGGTATTCTAAAATGCAGAAAACCGTCCATCCCTGATGATTCACCATTTCTTAAAATCGGCAATCGTTTTCCCCGTTTACAACGGAAATCAGTTGCAGATCGTCTTCAGGAAATCCAACATTTTCTTCAACATTTGAATTCATGATCTCCTCTAACAAGGGCTCCTCTCCATTTAAGAAATTTTTCACCGTCAGTCGCCTTCTGTCATCCGCCGCGCTGCTGACCCTCCTCTGTCCAGTCAGCCCCGTTCAGGCTCAATCTGAACAGGGCCGCGTGGATCCCTTTCTAAATTTCACCGAGCGTTTTCTGGAAAACCATTCACGCATCGGGGTCGCTGCCATTGCAGAGGGAAAAGTCATCACCTACGAAGACATTCGCAGGGAATTGACACCGCTGCTGCCTCAGTTACAGGCCCAGCATCCCTCCCGCAGCGAACTGGACAGCGCAGCCTACAAACTGGCTATGGGGATCAGGCAAACCTTGATTGATCGCATTCTGGTAAAGGCGGATTTCGATCGCAACAAATTCCAAATCCCCGCCAGTTATATCGAGTCACGCCTGGACGAGCTTCTCATTACTGAATTCGAGGGAGATCGCCAGCGCCGTCTTGAATACCTCAAAAAACGTGGCCAAACATTTCAGGAGTATCGTGACGAGCTGGAGGAAAAAACGATTATCGAGGTCATGCGCGGCCGTATGGAGCGCTCGCTTGCCATGATCAGCCCAGTCAAAATTCAGGAGTACTACGAAAAACACAAGGAAGACTTCTTCGAGGAAGAACAGGCAAAAATCGCCGTTATCATGCTTTCACCGGATGAGGGAGAAACTGCGGGAGGCCTGCTTCCCTCTGCCAACCAAATCCACCAGGCAGTCCAGGACGGCGCTGAGTTTACAGAATTAGCCAAACGTTATGGACAAGACCCCATGGGAGGGGTTCCTGGCGAGGCTCGCTGGTATCAGCGCGGGGATATTCAACCCCAAATGGCCGAGGTTGCATTTGCTCTGAAAACTGGAGAGACCAGCAAACCATTGGTTTTTGCAAATAAAGTATTCCTCTTTCATATGGTGGAAAAGAAAACACGAGGCGTTCAGTCATTGAGCGAAGTACGCGAACAGATTGAACGCATCCTCGCAAATCAGGCAGCACA
>CAZYDZ010000142.1:0-5945 GCA_964646535.1 uncultured Opitutaceae bacterium | reverse complement strand
AGGAAGTGGAACGTTTTCTCTCCTGCCAGCGGAATTCCCGCGCATCCAGCATGGCCAGCTTGATGCCGTACCAGTGATTCAGGCCGAGAAGCAGACACCAACTGGTGATCCCGATGAGGAGCGCATTAAAGGCGGTTGGCTGTAATCCGAAATAACAGTACAAGGCGAACGCCACGCTGACTGCTGAGAAGGTGAGAAGCAGAGTGGATGCCTTCTGGACTACAGTGAGCAATGACAGATCTCGTCTCATGAATTCGGTGAAGCAGGAGTCATCTGGGTATCCTTTACTGTTTCCTGTACGGCTTCCGATGTGGTGGCAGCAGCTTCTTCTTTCTGTAGTTGTTTTTCCTTGTAGAATTTCCAGCCGTAGTAGCCTGCCACGGCAGCGATGGCAATGATCAGCACAACGACGAATGCCCTGCGCCTGCGTACGGCTGCCTTATCCAAAAATGGATCGGTAAGGGACCGCGTGGAGTTTTCAGGCAGTGTGCGAACATCGGTCAACGAACGGGCCAGCGGCAGATTGATCAGAATACGGCCGTTGATGGCCCAGCCGTTGGCATCCAGGATTGCTCCCAGGGTGCGCTGGCGCAATTTAATCCAGGCCAACAGTACGGAAGGACCTGATATGGCGAGCATCAGACCGATCAGGGCAACTGGAATCCAGTAGCCCAAACCGAGAGTATAGGCAAAGATGGCAGTGAGGAAAGTACCGATACTTCCCATTGCCACACCAATGGCAGCGACGGTTCCGACATCGATTTTTTTGGCCTGTGGCGCCGCTGCCGTACTGGCCACTTCCGTTTTATCCGCATTGGCTGCGGTTTCCGCCGCAGAGAGAAGTTTCTGATTGGCCGCGTCATCCGCCGCCGCTGCCCGCTTGGCAATCTGTTCGTCAATCATTCTGACGAATTTCTTGTAGGGTAGCCAGAATGCCTGGCGGACGCTGATGGGGTTTTCCAGCAGCTTGACGATGGTTGCATCCCAGTCGCGTCCCTTGCGATCGTAGAAAATACCGTTGCGGCCCACCATCAGGTTATCGGAATCGCCATCGCTGAAAATAGCGGCGATTTTCATGGGCTCTTCACCGATTCGCCGACATTCGCAGTAGGCAATGTAGCATTTGCTCAACTGGGCCATCAACGCATGTGTATTGGGATCGCCAACCTTGATACAGAGAGAACAGGCGCGGCCGTCGAGAAACAAGGTGCCTGATTGGAATACTGCCCAGCGCTCCTTGGAAAAGAAATCGGTGAAGGAGACAAAGTTATTGGCAAGACGATGCAGGTCACGGTGATAACGGACAAGACGATCGAGTTTGTCGATGGCAGCGACTTCCCCCTGCAGGGAGAGGTCTTCGGAGATCAGCGTTTCCACTGCTTCCTTGAGGTCACTGTCCAGCAGCTTCCGAATACGGTCGATACCGAGCTTTTCTACGGAAGCTCCTTTTTTGGCTGAGCGCCATGCGGCGAAAGAGGCAAAACGGTCTTTGATCTGTTCCCATTCCGCAGGACTCAGTTCATCAGCATCGCGGCCGAGCAGGGGAATGACGATTTCCTTGCGGAAACTTTCTACTTGTGACGCCCAGGTAGGATTAAGTCCGTTGTGCAGGGGAAGCGAGCTGTTTGCTGCGATGCGGGCGAGCGGGAGTTCACGGATTTCCGTTGGGATGGTGGCCAGATTAAGCCCTGCCCAGTCCGCGTACTGCTGGTCGGGGCGGTTCAGGAAGGAGATGGACCGTTCATCAAATGAAGAAAGGCGTACGCGGTTGAAGAAGTCGTCAATTTTGTCCTTCAATGAGGAGAAAATATCGTACGAAACAGGAGTCTTGTCTCCGACTGGAAATACATTTTTATCCTGCACATTGTTTCGTTCTCCTGTCGTCCACCAGTCGTTGTAATCCTTCAGGTGAGTGAAAAATTCATTGAGTTTGGCCTTGTCGATACCCGCCTTGCCGCTGCGATCGGGCACTCCTCCCAGGGCATCCATGATTTGTTGAATAAGTGTCGCCACTTTTTCGTCGGTGGCAGTTGTCGGGGTGACAACGCCATCTCCATTCAATCGCGCCTGTACAAAAATCCTGTTTTTATCGCTGGTATCCTCAACGCTGATGCTGGTTTCATCTGCTTTGCCGAGAACCTGAAGCACCTGACGGGCTGAGGACAACAGAAGTCTTCCTTCGGGGGTATTGTCCTGAATTGCGGTGAGGGGGAGCCGTTTTGCCTTCGATATCAGGGTATCCACATCCTTCAGATGTCGTGCGGCCCAACGAATGGCGGCGATCAACTCTGGAGCGCGGATGCGTCCGTCCTTGTCCGTGTCAATCAGTTGCAGGGTTTGCGTATCGAATTCGAGGCCCGTCGTTGGGCAACTGAGTGCGACCCAGAGCTTTTGGTCCAGATGTTCCAGGGCGAGGAGATCAGCCCCTGTTTCCAGAGAAACCTGATCCAAACCGCCTGTGCGGAAAAACTTCCAGTGATGTGACTCCGTGGAATCCTTGCTTTGCATAATAATGAGAAGTGATTGAGACCACTGTATGGTCTGTGATGCCTTATTAGATAGATAAAGGGTGTCGAGTGGGCAAGTAACTTTTAGGCGGCAGAGGGAGAGATACCCGATTCAGAGCGCAGTGTTGGCAACAGACGCTTATTTAGAGGTTTGAGCCTTGTCCAGCCAGGTTTGTATGGCTTTGCGCGCGTCTGACTTCACTTCTTTTGCACCATCTCTGGTGATCAGGTTGCCCTGTTTGTCGACAACGATCAGCAGGGGTATTCCCTGTGCGTCGAAGTGATTTCGCAGGGCATGTTCCTCAACGCTTCCCCATTGAATGGATTTCCATGGCATGCGGGCATCCCGCATGTATTCCTGCAGGGCTTTGGCGGTTTTGTCCTTGGAAACCAGAACAATTTCCAGATCGTTTTTGTGTTTCTGATAAAGTCTGACCAATTCGGGGTTAATAGCGCGGCAATGGGGGCACCATGCAGCAGAGAAGTAGAACCCAATCAGTTTTTTGTCGTTCAACTCGTCGGCCTTGACGCTACGACCACGGTGGTCCTGGAGGGAACTGCCAACCAGTTCCGACGGGAGTTTGGCGGCGAGAACGTTCAACGACAACACGGTGAATAAAGTCAGGATAAGATAATGTTTCATATAGACGGACAAAGTATGTTATTGTCACGGGAACGCAAGGATTGTTGGGATTTGCCAGTCGGGCGGGAGTGGCAGGTACTGGAAAGTCTGCCAAAGTCCATCGGCTATGGCCCGCTCGGTGGCGAGCCCTCCATTTCAGATCAAAAGGTACCGGTACCGGAGTGGTAAATGATATCGACTTTTATCAATCGGAGTATTAGGAATTCATTTTTGAGATGACAAAGATCTGTTGTATTGGAGCGGGCTATGTGGGCGGACCCACCATGGCGGTAATTGCACACAATTGCCCCGATATTCGGGTGACGGTAGTGGATGTGAATGAGGCGCGTGTGGCTGCGTGGAATTCCGACAAACTGCCGGTGTATGAGCCTGGACTGGATGAAATTGTCAAGAAAGCGCGTGGTCGCAACCTGTTCTTCTCTACGGAAGTCGACCAGGGAATTCGCGATGCGGACATCATTTTCCTGAGTGTCAATACGCCGACCAAGGATTACGGTCACGGCGCGGGTCGTGCGGCGAATATCCAGTATCTCGAGATCTGCGCCAGGCGCATTGCCGAGGTGGCAAACGGCCCCAAGGTGATTGTGGAAAAGTCCACCGTGCCCGTGCGTACCGCCGAGACCGTAAAACGAATCCTGCGCGGTTCTCCGCACGGAGACAAGTTCCAGGTTCTATCCAACCCCGAATTTCTCGCCGAGGGGACTGCCGTTCGGGATTTGCAGAATCCTGACCGTGTTCTGATTGGCGGAGAGCAGACGGAGGCGGGTAAGCAGGCAATTGAGAAACTGGTATCCGTGTACGCCCATTGGGTGCCACGTGAGCGGATACTGGCCACCAACCTGTGGTCTTCCGAATTGTCCAAACTGACAGCCAATGCCTTTCTCGCTCAGCGTATCAGTTCCATCAATGCGATATCCGCATTGTGTGAGGCGACTGGGGCGAATGTCGATGAAGTGGCGCATGCGATTGGGTGCGACAGCCGTATCGGTCCCAAATTCCTGCGTAGTTCGGTCGGTTTTGGAGGGTCCTGTTTCCAGAAGGATATCCTGAATCTGGTCTATCTCTGCGAGTATTTTAACCTCCCTGAGGTTGCCGCATATTGGGATCAGGTGATTATCATGAATGACCTGCAGAAGCGTCGTTTTTCAGAGCGGATCCTCAAAACCCTGTTTAACACCCTGACAGGGAAGCGTATTGCGATCTTTGGTTTCGCCTTCAAGAAGGACACCAATGACACCCGTGAGTCACCGGCGATCTATGTGTGCCGCGACTTGTTGGAGGAACGCGCCCAGTTGGCGATCTACGATCCGAAGGTGGACACGCAACAGATATTTCACGACTTGGCAGCAGTCAATGGATACAGCCAGGAATTTCTCGAAAAGCATGTTGAGGTCGTGTCCGATCCTTATCAGGCGGTGGATCAGGCTGATGCCATCGCAGTCCTGACAGAATGGGACGAATTTAATGAATACGACTACGCGCGTATTTTTGAACTTATGCGCAAGCCTGCGCACATATTTGACGGCCGTAATATCCTGAACGCCGAAAAGCTGGGTAAGATCGGCTTCCAGGTAAAGGGAATCGGTCGTTGAGTGACGCCTCAGCCGCTCCTCATGGAGGATGGATGGGCCACTGTTAGGCTCTACCTACGTTTCCTGCGATGGCGGATGACAAGACAGGCACTGAATAGCAGTACACCACTGAGTAAACCGACAGTTTGGGGTTCAGGGACTGGGGTTGGAAGGATTGCGTATATCTGTTCGTAGTAATAGCCCAGATCAATAAAAACACTCTGATTTCCATACACTGCTGTGTTGTTGGGCTGTCCTGCAAATGTGCCTTGTGCGAGTGTCAGGCCAGCCAGTACCCAGGTGTCACCATCCTTGTAAAATGCGCCGCCGCCCGAGTCGCCGAACACCGTTTGCATGCCGACTGTGTTCCAGTCGAATACGGTGTAGAAAGTATATTGGCTGGTAGTGCCAAGGTTAATGGCATAATCCACATTGGCTACCTGATCGGTACCCCAGCGAACCGTCTGCGTAGACCCCGTTTTCTTATAGCCGCGGTATGATGAAGGGCCAACTACTTCATTCCATGAGCTGTTCCACCAGATCAGGTCTTCACTGCGCGTCCAACCGCGACCTGCTACTGTAATGGCAGTTCCATTGTCCATGGGAGAGGATGCGATCTGCAGATTGGGCAGACCGGGATCAGATGCGATGCGGAACAGGGTGATTTCTGTATTGGAGTAGGTCAGTCCGTATTCAACAGGGTTTTTAATACGAATTACGCTACCAGCCACCATATTGTAGACCGTGGAGCCAAAGGTGACATTGCCTGGTACCACATGGTGGGCTGTCATGACCCAATATTCTCCACCGTAATCACCCAGATAGATAACACTGCCATCGTACAGTTTGCCGATATTGGCAAAACCGAAGTCGTCCACTGGTGCCGTGGTGTTGCCCTGACCATCTCCTGTGCTGATGACCACCGCTTGAAGCATCCCGACAGCCAGAAAGAGAAAAATGAACAAACCGCAATATAGACGATTCCAAATCATATAGAAACAAATGAACGGCTAACGGATATTGGGAAAAACAAAGACAGATTTGTCAATATTGGACTGTGACGTGGACGTAGTTGACCCTGTAGGAGGGGCTTTAGCTCCGACTAAGCTCTCCAGACCCATAGCTACGCTGTTGGCTACCCGGATTTCAGGTGGTTTTGCAATCCTCTGACTCTTCGCGCCTTCGCGTGAGGTTCCGTTGTGGGGCTCTGGTCGGCATAAAGCC
>CAZYDZ010000141.1:3475-5961 GCA_964646535.1 uncultured Opitutaceae bacterium | reverse complement strand
AGGCATTGTTTGATATCAATCTTGCGGTGCGCCCCAAAGAAGTGACCGCCTTTATCGGCCCGTCAGGGTGTGGGAAGAGTACCCTGTTGCGCTGCCTGAACCGCATGAATGATCTGGTGGATATCGCGCGCATTGTCAGTGGTGAAATTCGTATCCACGATGTAAACATCAATGATGGTGACGTGGATGTGATTGAATTGCGCAAGCGTGTGGGCATGGTGTTTCAGAAGTCGAATCCGTTTCCCAAGTCGATCTATGAAAATATCGCGTATGGGTTGCGCATTCAGGGGGTCCGTTCACGTTCAACACTGGATGATACGGTCGAGCGTTGTTTGCGCGGTGCGGCCTTGTGGGACGAAGTAAAGGATCGTTTACACGACAATGCACTGGGGATGTCAGGCGGACAGCAGCAACGTCTCTGTATTGCCCGTTCCCTGGCTGTGGAACCTGATGTTCTCCTGATGGACGAGCCATGCTCCGCCCTCGACCCGATCGCCACTGGTAAGATTGAGGATTTGATCAAGGAGTTGAAGCGTGATTACACGATTGTGATTGTCACACACAATATGCAACAGGCCGCCCGCGTGTCGGATCGCACCGCTTTCTTTTATCTGGGCAAGCTGATCGAATATGATGATACCGAAGTGATTTTCAACCGTCCCCGCGACCCGCAGACAGAAGCCTATGTTTCGGGGCGTTTCGGTTGATCGTCGATATATGTAGGAGTCCCGACTGAAGTTGGGACGACCCTTGGCGTGAGATGGAAACTGTCGCGGCATAAAGCCGCTCCTACAATGGACTGCATTGGGTATACCATAGAGGTAGAGACGCAAGGCTTCACAACGGACGACACAGAGGTCGTCCCTCCATTCTACGACGAACGCAAGAAATGTCGGGCTGGGTCCCGAATGCGCGTGATTAGCGTGCGATCTCGAGAACCTTGCAGGTGCGTGCAGGAAGGGTGAAAGAGATGCCTTCCCGCATGGACAGCTTTTCTTCGGTCCAAAAGTCGTTGGCCTGTAGGTTGTCGAGAGCGAATCCGAGTTTGTCCTGTTGTAGGGAAATCGTGACTGGATAGTCCTGCCAGTTGAACAGCCCGATACGGGTCAGTCCTGACATTTCCTGCAGCCAGATGCGAGAGGGCAGGTCTCCCTCGAAAATCCCCAACGGCTTTCCTGCCGAGGTTGGCGCCTGCACGACCTTGCGGAGGATTTGTCGCGCTTCCTCGGTGAGGTGTTGATACGGGTCTCCGAGAACCACACTGCCACCCACAATCATCTCCAGTGACGCGTGGACGCGGGCTTCTTCCAGCGAAATCGTACCATCGCGGGATAGACGGGTGAAAAACGAAGCGCTCCACGAGGAGTCGAACTGGTCCTGGCGTGGGAACCACCAGGTGCGGTAAATGTAGTGATCCGGGCTGAAGGTGTCGCGCCCGCGAACTACCAGAAAGTCAGGGTCATTTTCCCACCATTTCTGATTGTAAAAATAAGTAGCGCAGAGAGAGATGGCGTTTTCCTTGATCGCATCCCAGAACACGGCTACGTCTGCTGTTACGCGTGCGGCATCGGTATAGCCTGGTCCGACATCGAAAGGCAGGTTGCAACCGAGAATATAAGCGTCTTCGCCCACGGCATCGCGTATGATTTTCAACGCCTTCTGCATGACTTGGATCGGGGTCAGGCGACCGTTCTGGAATCTGTGAACGAATGTGATATAACGAAGGAAATCGAGCTTATAATAGGTATAGCCCATTTCACGGTATTCGCGGAACAGTTTAAATAGAAACTCTTCCCCCTCCTTGCGGGTGACGTCGAGGATGTAACCAAACAGCCCGCAACATTCGTAGGATCGGTCGGGAAACCCAAATTTGTTTTTCCCCACGAAATTGTAGTCGTCCTGAAACACATTACATTCCGGATCGATAATGATGGGTGCAAACCAGAGACCTGCCTGAAATCCTGCCTTGCGAATGTCATCGGCCATCGCCTTCATTCCCTTGGGGAAATAGGGATCTGCCACCCATTCCCCGTGGCGCACTTCCCAACCCATGTCCAGCACGATGGCATCAATGTTCTTTTTCATTACTGGGTCTGCAGCCAGGGCATGGGTACACTCCAGGATTTTCTCATGTGAGATGTTGCTGTGAAAATAATCCCACGAATTCCAGCACTTGGGCGCGGGTTTCAACGGTTTCTTTGACGCATAGCGTTGTGCGTAGCTTTCCAGCAGTAGTTGTCCGCATGAGCCGATTTCAATGTGCAGGCTGCCCACCTGCTGTTTGCCGGCATCCATTTCGGGAGCCAATGCGACCATTCCATGCCAGCCTGTTTCCCCTCGCACCCATTTGAGCGGGTGTGCACTGCCAGAGTCGCCGTACAGAGACGCGGCATATTCCTCCGTTTGTACGACAAAGGGGGAAATACCAAACTCGCCGACAGTGGCTGAATCTATTCTTTTCAGTTCGTTGTCGCCCATGCTGCCGC
>CAZYDZ010000141.1:0-3465 GCA_964646535.1 uncultured Opitutaceae bacterium | reverse complement strand
GCTGCCGCGCAATAAGAGGACTTTCCCCTGCTGGTTCCAGATGCCCGGGAAGGAGGTAAAGAACAGATCCATGGAGGAGGGCGTATGAACTCCCTCTGGAACGTGTAGAAACGATTCGATGCTGCAGCGTTCACCCTCAAGCCGTATGTGCTGGCTCAGTGTCCAACGGCTGATTGTATGTTCCACATACAGCGAGGAGCCTTTCTGGTGAATGTCCCAGCGAATTTGTGGCAGGTGGGTATGAGGCTTTTCCTGAGAGTCGGCCTGAATAGGGATCAGATTGGTGATATGGTAGGGAAATGGAGTTTCCATTTCCACCTGGAAGGGGAGTAGCTGCACCTGTAATGCGGATTCCGTATCCTCTGTGCGGGACAGGGATAAAATTCCTTGCGAGGTCAGGTTAATAAGCAGGTTTTTGGACTGAATTGTGTACATGTTGGTTTACTGTGAAATGATGAATTAATGAATACGGGTGACTCTGGCGAGCAGTATGCGGATTTCTGTCAATAGCTGTTCACGGTTCATGGTGCCTTTCTGGAAAATGTCTTCGACATGGCCAGAGAGCCGTTTTTTGTCCTGTTCGCTGAGTTCCTTGGCAGTGACAACGACAACGGGAATGTCTGCAATATCCTGTTCGCCGCGCAAAACCTCCAGTAATTCAAAACCATCCATCAGCGGCATCATCAGATCGAGCAGGATGAGATGACAGGTTGTCTGGCGCAACAGATTGAGGGCTTCGCGGCCATTTGCTGCGGTATGAATCGTGTAGCCTTCCTTTTGCAGGAAACGAACCATCATGTCGAGACTGATAGGATCGTCTTCCACTACCAGTACGTGAGCGTGCTGCTGGTGTACCAGTTTTCTCATCAGGCTGTGCAGTCGATTTTGATCCACAGGCTTAGTGAGAAAATCCGCGGCGCCCAGGGAAAATCCAAGATGCTTGTCCTGTAACATGGATACCATGATTACGGGAATGTCATTGGTTTCCGCATTGTCCTTCAGCGCGTGCAGGACTGTCCAGCCATCCATATGAGGCATCATTACGTCACAGGTGATGGCGGCAGGCTTGTGGGCCTGAGCCATTTCCAATCCCTGTTTGCCATCCGCTGCAATGAGGGTCCGATACCCCGCCTTTTCCAGCGAACGGCGTAGTAGTTCCGCAGAGCGCGGATCGTCCTCAATAATCAGAATCAGAGGAAGGTTTTGATCGCCTTCGGCAAGCTTTGTTGACTGTCCGATGGCAGAAGAATTGCTTTCTGACTGGACCGTGCGCGGCAGTTCTACGGTGAAGCAGCTTCCTTCTCCGATACCGCTGGTGACATGGATATCGCCTCCCATCATCTGACAGAACGAACGACTGATTACCAGCCCCAGCCCTGTTCCACCATATTTGCGGGTGGTGGACGAGTCCGCTTGGGTAAATGCCTGAAACAGTTTCCCCATTTGTTCCTCAGTCATGCCGATTCCAGTATCAGAAACCTGAATACGGAGAGTTTGGTTGTCCAGGTTTGCGCGCAGGGTGATGACGCCGTTCTCCGTGAATTTTGTGGCGTTACTCAACAGATTAAGCAGTGTCTGCCGCAATTTGGTCAGATCGGCATACATGTAGCCCAGGCTTTCCTCCATTTGCAAATCCAGGCGATTGGAATTCTTTTCGAGCAGAGGGGTGATGGTGACAACCACATCATTGACCATCTGGGCAATGTCAAATTCCTCCAGATAAAGGTCCATCTTTCCCGCCTCTATCTTTGAGATGTCCAGTACATCATTGATCAAGGAAAGTAGGTGCTTGCCTGAACTGTGAATTTTTTTCAGATCGACCACCATTTCCTCAGGATCCATGTCCTCGGCATCTTCGATCAGCATTTCACTGTAGCCGATGATGGCATTCATGGGTGTCCTCAGCTCATGGCTCATGTTGGCAAGAAAAGCGCTCTTGGTTTTATTGGCTTCTTCCGCCGCTTCTTTTGCCTGTTCCGCCAGCTCACGGGCTTGCTCTGCGGAACGCCGGCTTTTTTGTGCCTCCGATGCCGTTACTGACAGGCGAATGGCGAGCAGCGCGGCAGCCAGCAGGAGGACGACCAGAATCAATCCTGTGATTCCGTAGGAACGCCACAGGATGCTGCTGCTGATGTTTTCCAAATCGGGCTCATAGAGCGCGGCAACTACCCGATAATCCCAACCGATAAAGGGACGCTCCCATATAATCCAGTCATCGTTAAATACCTTTTGCCCTTGGGCAAGGTGGGGGAGAAGCGCCATTGCAACTGGTTTGTCTCTCAAGGTCTGGCTGTGAAAGACGACATCTCCCGCGGGATCAATCAGAGCGAAGAAACCATTTTCGTACAGTTCATGATTGTTAATCGCCTGTTCGATTGAGGTGAGTGTGTTCAGCGCATAACCGACATAGTATATTCCAATCACCTCTCCCGCCTCAGAGAAAATGGGATCGTACCCCGTAATATAGGGATGGCCGAGAATGTTGACCATGCCGTAAAACGCTTTCCCTTCCTTAATTTTCTGAATTGCTTTTCCGTTTGGATCCAGGATGGTGCCGACTGCGCGGGAACCATCTTCCTTGCGCACATTGGTGGAAATCCGCACAAAACGATCGCCATGTTTGACAAACAGGGTGGCAGTTCCCTGCATGCTGTGTACCACCCGATCCACCAGGAAATAATTAAGCCCCATTTGTTGTGTGCCAAAGTACAGAGTGGGCACACCGTCGTCGGTTTCTGCGGGCTTTACAGATGGAGGACCAAGGCGGGCCGCTTCGTTTTTGAGTACGTTCATCGACGCCTTTACGAGCGTCGTGTATAACGAATCAGTGGTATTCAGCACATCGAGGACATGGTCCAGTTTGGTTTGGACCTGTGCCTCCGCTTCCTGGCGCATTTGCTGTGAAAGGCGACTGTGGCCGAGCCAACCTGCAAACAAAACCATCCCGAGTACAAAGAGTACACCAGCCAGGATTCTGGGAAGCAACTGTCGTTTCGTCATAATACCCGGTTTCTTAAAGCAGTCTGTTTAGACACCCAGGATTTCCCGTTCCAGCAACTGGAACAGTTCTGTCTCATGAATGCGCTCCTGTTTAGTGCTGTCGCGGAAACGGATTGTTACTGAACCGTCACCTTCCAGTGTGTCGAAATCGACTGTGACGCAGAACGGTGTGCCGATTTCGTCCATGCGGCGATAGCGGCGGCCAATGGCTCCCGTTTGGTCGTAGAAGGCTGGATAGCGTAACTGGATCTTGCGATAAAGCTTTTCGGCGACCTCAACCAATTCAGGACGATTTTTCACCAGCGGCAAAACCGCCACCTTGATGGGAGCCACACGTGGATGAAAGCGCAGTACCGTGCGCTTTTCACCATCAATTTCATCCTCGTCATAAGCCGCGCACAAGCAGGCAAGTACGGTGCGATCCACGCCGACGGAGGGCTCAATGACGTGTGGCACGTACTTCGA
>CAZYDZ010000140.1:0-6088 GCA_964646535.1 uncultured Opitutaceae bacterium | reverse complement strand
GTTCTACCCGCTACACTCCGGTCACGATCCACAATGGTGGAACCATTGACGCCAGTAACATCGGGCAGAAGGCTTTGGATATAACGGGTACCCTGACGTTAAATGCCGGATCCACCTATCACATGACCTTGGCTGAGACCCGTGGTGCTGCCCTGTCGGTGACGGGTAACCCGCTCAGCCTGAATCCTGCGGTAGTGCTGACAGGCGATCTGTCGCTGCTATTGAATTATGCGCCGTCGTACGGTGAATGGCTTATTCTGCTGACGACTGACGGGGTGCTCGACGGCCAATTTCTGACGGTGAATGGTGGCGCATTTTGGGGCGACGAAGGAGACATGCTCTCGCTGGAGCACAACTCGCAGTGGTATGACTTCCGGATTGTGTACGACCACGATCTGGGAGGGGGCATTACTGCGCTGGCTTTGTATGCGATTCCAGAGCCTGCAACCGCGGCTCTCTGGGGAGCTGCGGTGGTTTTGGCTGCATTGGTCTATCGCCGTCGCGGTACATTATCGCAGATGTAGTAGGAGCGGCTTTATGCCGCGACCTATGTATTATGTGCGCCTGATTACAGAGGAATTTTTCTGTAGCGAAGTCTTTTCCATTAAAACTTCTAATCGAGAGGCGTTTGATGAAATTTTTTTCATTATAGATTGAAAAGGGATTGACGGTGTCTCTAATATTTCCCACCTTGTGTGCTTTTTCCTTTATACCGCCTCATGCATCTGGATATCAAAAGGGCTTTGAAATGGCTTTGTGCTGCGATGATGATGGGATTTATTCCATCGTTTATACAGGCAGCAGATGGCGTGTCCGTGTCGCCTTATAATATCCATCACATCGGGCCCATTCCAATTACCAACAGTATGATCATGGGGTGGGTGATCTCCATCATATTGGTGTTGGTGGTGCGTCTGGCGGTTCGCAGGCGCGCGCTGGTTCCAGGCCGTGCTCAGGGGGCCATGGAAGTGGTGGTGGAAAGTGTTTCCAATCTGATAGAGCCCATTGTCGGCAAGAGGATGTTGCGCCCGACTTTGCCGCTGCTCATCGGTTTTTTCTGTTTTATTCTCATTCACAACTGGAGTGGATTGCTGCCTGGAGTGGGCACGTTTGGTAAGGTAAAGCAGGAAACGGTAATGGTACAGAGACCTGTGTTGGATGACGACGGGAATTTGTCCCACCATGAGGAGATAGAGGAAACACAGGACAAGCTGCTCTATTTCATGCGTCCTGCCAATGCCGATCTGAACATGACGCTGGCTCTGGCGCTGGTTTCGTTTGTAGCCTGGTGCTATTACTGTATCCGTTACGCAGGTTTCAAGGTGATCTTTTACGATCTGTTCGGTAACAAGTCGGATCGGAAGGAAACCCCCGTTCTTCTATATTTGTTCCTCTTTGTCGTCTTTTTTGGTGTTGGGCTGATTGAAATCATTTCCATTTTGTTCCGTCCTGTTTCGCTTTCCTTCCGTCTGTTTGGAAATGTGTTCGGGGGAGAAAACCTGCTGCATGCAATGACCCATCTGGGAGGAGTCGGGGTATTGTTGCCGATACCCTTCTATTTTCTGGAGGTATTGATCGGATTGATTCAGGCTCTGGTATTTACCCTCCTGGTGGCGGTGTACATCGGCCTGATCTGTAATCATGGAGATGAACACGGGGAGGAACATCACTAATCACTTTTTTGCTCGGGACCATGCCAAAAGATGTGTGGGCGGGCAGAAGCAAATCACAAAAAAATAAAGTAAGGAAAATATCATGGAAATCGCACTACTCGCAGAAATCACAGGAAACATCCAGGGCGCACTGGGTTGCGTCGCTGCAGCCATCGGTGTAGGTATGATTGGAACCAAGGCTGTGGAGGCCGTGGGTCGCAACCCTGGCGCAGCTCCCAAGGTTCTGGTTCAGTCCATTATCGGTATGGCGCTGGCAGAAGCGGTTGCGTTCTACGCACTCTTCCTGGGTAAATAATCCATTTCAAAGGGCCTTGTCCTGATTTGAAACGGGACAAGGCCCACTTCTGATCCCTCCTTTATTCACCATGCCGCAGCTTTTAGATATTCTTGTACTGGCCGAAGCCCAATCTGGCGGGCTGCTTGAGCAGTTCGGTATTCAGACTTGGACTCTGATCGCACAGACGATCAACTTTCTTCTGGTTTTTGCCCTGATCTACTTTTTTGCGGTGAAGCCGATTCTGGCTACGCTGGATGAGCGCCAGAAAAAGATTTCTGATGGGTTGCAGTTTGCTGAAGACGCTCGCATCCGCCTGGAAGAGGTGGAAAAGCAAGGAGCGGAGACCCTGCGCAAGGCGTCTGTTGAGGCACAGGGCCTAATCCATGAGGCGCGCGATAATGCGAAGGCGATTCTTGAGCGTGAAACCCGTGCTGCCACGGAGAAGGGGCAGGCAATGATTGTCAAGGCGGAGGAGGCGATTGCTCTTGAAAAGGAGCAGATGCTTGCCGAAGTGCGTCAGGAAGTAACCCGCCTGGTTGTGGAGACCACTCGCAAAGTGTTGCGTCGTGACTTGTCCGAAGAGGACCGCACCCGCTTTTCCGAGGCCGCAGCCCGTGAGCTGTCTTCGACTGGCAACTGATCTCTGAATGAAACCATCTCTCGAACAGACTCGATTTGTCAAAAGCCTGGTACGACTGAGCCTGGAAAACGGCAAGGTGTCGGGTGAGCGCGTAGCTGCCATACTGGAGACTTTGCGTTCGCGCCCGCCCCGTCAGTTGAAGCCTCTCCTAAAAGAGTATCTGCGTCGTATTCGTCTGGAAGTTTCCCGTTCCACTCTGGTGGTGGAGAGCGCCGCTGCGGTTTCCGAGGAAACATTGCAGGCGTTGACCGCCTGGGCATCTGCCCGTACTGGACGTCCGATGGAGGTCGAGGCACGCCTGAACCCTGAGCTGATCGCTGGTCTGCGTTTGCAGATTGCCGATACCGTGATTGAAAAGAACGTCAGCAACGACCTGAATCGTCTGCAACTTGCCATTTAAAATTTATAACTACCCATGAGCACCGTTATTGAACAAATCCAGAAGGAAATTGCCGCACTGGAAACCCGCGCCGAGAAAAAGAATATCGGTAAAATCGTCACCGTCGCCGACGGCGTCGCCAAAGTCGACGGTCTGTCTGAGGTGATGTATAACGAAATGATCGAATTTCCAGGTGGCGTGTACGGAATCGCCCTCAACCTGGAAGAAGAGGAAGTCGGCGCGGTGATCTTGGGGGACGTCAGCCGTTTGAAGGAAGGGGATGAAGTCAAGTCGACAGGCCGCCTGTTGTCCGTCCCTGTCGGCAAGGGTCTGCTTGGCCGCGTGGTGGATGCCCTCGGGCAGCCTGTGGACGGCAAGGGACCGATTGTCTCCGACGTCCGTTATCCCGTGGAAAAGATTGCTCCTGGCATCATTGCCCGCAAGAGCGTGTCCCAGCCGCTGCAGACTGGTATCATGGCGATCGACTCAATGATTCCAATCGGACGTGGACAGCGCGAGTTGATCATTGGTGACCGTTCCACTGGCAAGACGACCATTGCGATCGACACCATCATCAATCAGGCCAACATCAACCGTGTCGGTCTGGCTTCAGGAGACGCGAATTTCCGCCCTGTATACTCCATTTATGTGGTCATCGGACAGAAGAATTCCAATATTGCCCGTACTTTGGGCGTGTTGCAGGAAACAGGCGCGCTCGATTTTACCGTGGTAGTGGCCGCTCCTGCTGCGGACAATCCTGCCAATCAGTACATTGCCCCGTACTCTGGCGCTGCGATTGGTGAATGGTTCATGGATAACGGCATGGATGCGCTGATCGTGTACGATGACCTGTCCAAGCATGCGGTGGCCTACCGTCAGATTTCCTTGATTCTGAAACGTCCTTCCGGTCGTGAGGCGTACCCAGGGGATGTGTTCTACCTGCACTCCCGTTTGTTGGAGCGTTCTGCCCGCGTCAACGAGGAGAATGGTAATGGCTCGCTGACCGCGCTGCCGATCATTGAGACTCAGGCGGGTGACTTGTCCGCATACATTCCGACCAACGTGATTTCGATTACCGACGGTCAGATCTTTTTGGAAACCGACCTGTTCAATCAGGGGATTCGTCCTGCCGTATCGGTCGGACTGTCGGTATCCCGTGTAGGTTCCGCAGCGCAGATCAAGGCGACCAAGCAGGTGGCCGGTAAGCTGAAGCTGGAATTGGCGCAGTTCCGCGAACTGGCCGCTTTTGCTCAGTTCGGTTCCGACCTCGACGCCAAGACCAAGGCTCAGCTCGACCGCGGTGCCCGTATCGTGGAGCTGTTTAAGCAGCCTGCCTTCAACCCGATCTCCATTGAGGTTCAGGTCGGCGTGCTGTGGGGAATGCAGAACGGTTTCTACGACGACATTCCGGTGAAGTCGATGGTGCATGCCGCAACTTCCGTGCGTGAGTTCCTCGTTGCCCAGAAGGAAGGTCTGCTGACCAAGATTCGTACTGTGGCCGCTCTCAATGCGGAAATCGAAGCTGAACTCCGCAAGGCGTTCGAAGAGTGGAAGCGCACTTACCAGTCCGCCTGATTTCCTGTTGTTGAGCCATGGCTAATACCCGCGAAATCCGCCGGCGCATCAAGTCGGTCAAAAATACCCGCCAGATCACCAAGGCGATGGAGCTGGTTGCGGCTTCCAAGATGAAGAAGACGCAAACGGCAGCCACTCAGGGGCGTCCGTTCGCTGCGTTAATGGCGCAGATGCTGTATGCGGTTTCTGATAAGCTCGATGCGTTCAAACATCCGTTTCTCGAAAAGCGCGAGGTCAAGACTCGTGGGATTTTGCTGGTTTCCACCAACCGTGGTTTGTGCGGCGGTTTGAATACCAACTTGTTCCGTCTGGTCAGTAGCATTCAAGGGGACGCTGCGTTTGTATCGCTCGGTCGCAAGGGAACCCAGTATCTGGCCCGTTCACGCCGCAACATCCTGGCTGACTTCCCGCTAACCGATCAGGCCAGCTTCAGCGAAATCCGCACAGCCGTAGAGTTTCTCACCGAGCAGTATATTTCTGGTGCGGTGGACACGATTGAGGTGGTTTACAGCCGTTTCGTGAATACGTTGCAGCAGGAACCTACTCTCGATCCGATTCTGCCATTGACCAGTCTGGAAGAGGTCATTGAACGCGTGAACCAGGCTGCTGGTGGCGCTGTGGCGGCGGATGATCGTCCGATGATTCTGGAACCGAATGCCAATGACATTCTGACCGAATTGTTGCCGCTCTACATCCAGCGCGAAATTTACCAAAAGGTTCTCGAAGCGCAGGCTTCCGAGCAGAGCGCCCGTATGGTGGCGATGAAAACTGCTGCCGATAACGCTTCCAAGATTATCGAACAACTCACCCTCGATTACAACAAGGCTCGCCAGGCTGCGATTACCCAGGAAATTCTGGAAATCGCCGCGGCCAGCTCTGCACGTTAATACTTAAAACTTCAATTATTTGCTACTATGAGCAACCAAGGAAAAATCGTTCAAATCATCGGCCCGGTGGTCGATGTGCTCTTCACCGAGAAAGTTCCTGAAATCTATCAGGCGCTGGAAATCGACCTGAAGGTCGGCGACACAACCAGCAAGCTGGTGCTGGAGGTGCAGCAACACCTCGGCGAAGGTCTGGTGCGCGCGATTGCGATGTCCTCCACCGAAGGTTTGGTGCGCGGCGCGCTGGTCACCGATACCGGAGCCCCGATCTCGGTGCCGGTCGGCGAAGGCGTACTCGGTCGTATTTTCAATGTGACCGGAGATCCAGTGGACGAGCGCGGGGAGGTTTCTTTCGAAAAGAAGTACCCGATTCACCGTCCTGCTCCGCCACTGGTCGATCAGGATACCAAGGCTTCGTTGCTCGAAACAGGCATTAAGGTGATCGACTTGATCTGTCCCTTCATCAAGGGCGGTAAAGTAGGCGCATTCGGGGGTGCCGGTGTGGGTAAGACCGTGGTGATCATGGAGTTGATCAACAACATCGCCAAAACCCACGGGGGATACTCGGTATTCGCTGGGGTGGGTGAGCGTTCCCGTGAAGGAAATGACCTTTACCACGAAATGTCCGATGCGAGTGTAATCCGCCAGGATGATCTTTCC
>CAZYDZ010000139.1:0-6105 GCA_964646535.1 uncultured Opitutaceae bacterium | reverse complement strand
TGGGCCGGGTGGGGTATTTCGTGCCATGCGCGATTTCCCGAAAATTCTGGAAGTGGCGCATGCGGTGGAAACCATTTGTCCGGATGCCTGGCTGATCAATTATATCAATCCGTCTGCCGTTATGGGGATTGGGTTGATGCGTCACTCCAGTGTCAAAAGCTTTGCCCTGTGCGACACGCATCACATGCCATATAAGAAACAGAGTTACCTGGAAATGATTGGCGAGGATAGAAGTGCGCTGGCAGATCTCGACATGCGTATTGCGGGAGTGAACCATTTCACCTGGATGCTGAAAGCGGAGTTGCGCGGTAAGAATATTCTGCCGGATATCCGCAATGCGTTCCATCAGCTTTCGCTGGACGAGAAAGATCAGGGGTATGCCAAAGCACGCTTCAACAATTTCATCACTGCTCAATTGACCGATCTGTACGGGGCAATCCCGACCTGTACCTGGCATACCAAGGAATATGTTCCCTATTATCAGGGCCGCGGGGCGATCCAGGAAAAAATCCCACCCTTGGCGATATTTGATGCCGATGAACGCATGGAGTACACCGCCAGCGTCTGGAAACGAATCGACGGTTATCTGGACGGCTCGATTCCCCTCCAGGAGTTTCACGATTTGGAGAGTTCCGACCACGCCACCGACATTATTCAGACTATGATAACGGGAAATGGTCGCCACTACTATATCAATCGCGCCAATACCGGGTGTGTCGATGGTGGCGGCAGGGCAGTCGGCAATCTGCCGGAGGATGCCTTTTTGGAGCTGGAGTGTCAGTTGGACATGAATGGGCCGCGCCCCCTCCCGGTAGGAGACTTTCCGCTGGGGCTGCGTTCGCTGCAAATGCAGATACTCGATATTCACGAGCTGACCATTGAGGCGATTATGCGCAAGGATCGCGATTTGCTGGTGCGCGCACTGGCGATGGATCCACTGGTGAACTCTATTGCCACCGCCAAGGCGGTGATTGAGGATTTGTTCGCCGCAGAGCGGGAAGCCTTGCCTGGCTGGGAAATGGGTACGGGTACATTTTGAAAAAAGTCTCGCGGAAGCCACGAAGGATTTGATGGGTAGGGTTTGGCCTTGTAGGAGCCCCGACTGAAGTCGGGACGCCCCAAACAATCAGGACGCCACGTTCGGGGCATAAAGCCACTCCTACATATAATTAACACGGGCAACACAGAGTAACACGGGTGACACGGGTGACACAGAGGTTGCCCCTTCAACTCAAACTGTACCAGTACCCAATAGCAGCAATGGCTTGTCTTTTGATGGCGCCGGGTGTATCCTGCCTTTCATTATGATCACCAATAGTAAAATTTCCGAGGGCACAGAAAAAATCGTTCAGGGGTTGCAGAAGGTCGTGGACAACTCCTATGCGCTGATGGCGCTGACGCACCATGCGCACTGGAACATTGAGGGCGAAGGGTTCTTTGATCTGCACAAGGCGTTTCAGGGTCAGTATGAAGAGCTGTTTGAGGCGATTGATGAGATTGCTGAGCGGATTCGGGCGCTGGGGCATTATGCGAAGGGGAGTGTGGAGCATTTTGCCGAGGCGGGGGCTTTAGGAACCCTGCCGTTGACGGGTTCAGCAGAGGAATTGGTACGCGGTTTGCTGGAGGCTCATCAGCGTTTGTTGATCAAGCTGAAGGGCGTGCGTGATGTCGCGGCAGAACTGGGAGACAAAGAGACCGAAGACCTGATGATTGGCCGTGTTCAGGTGCATGACAAGACGGTCTGGATGCTGGAAAGCTATTTGAAATAAATCCAGGGGGAGAAGGAATAGACACAGACTGAATGGTCTCTGGCACTGAGGTGAAGAGGCCATGTGGGTCTTTCCCTTAATGGTGTATCGCGTATGAAAAACAGACTTCTTCTTGTATGGTGGGCTTTTCTTTCCCTGTTGGTGCTTCCCGTGTTTGCACAGCAGCCTCAGCAGCAACACCCGCTGTTGGTTTTCCAGGGGAGCGTCGAGGAGTTTGAGGCTGCACTGAGTAAGTCACGCGTAGCGAATGAGGATCCCGTTATACACGATGTGGCCATGTTGCTGTATGGAATTCGGGATACGTCTGGTAATTACCTGAGGGCAAAAGCGGATGCCATTCGCCAGATGAAGGCGAAATACCCGGAAGAGCAGTTGGATGTACACTTTCTTATTACTGTGGCAGGGGCAAAATATGCGTTGAACCAAGGGGAGTTGGATCGCGCGGAAAGTCTGTTGAAGGAGGCATGGTGGCAGTTCCCACAGGGGGGAATGATGGCCGTGCAGATTGCGGAAGAGATAAAAACCAAGCAGTATTTCAAGGATTTGAAAGTGGACCTGAACCAGTCAATCCAACTGGCTGATGGGCAAACGGCAAACCTTAAAACCCTGTTGGGAAGAAACAAGGGAGTCGTATTGAATATATGGGCTGCCTGGTGCCCGTACTGCATGTCGGCCATGCCAGAGATCAATCAGAAGGCAGAGGCGCTTCAGAAACAGGGGGTGGCCTTGGTTGGACTGAATGTGGATACCCAGGATGGCAAGGACAAGTCGCAGAAGGTGTTACAGGAGCACAAGATTCGCGTGCCGTGGCTGATTGATAATCAGGATCAACGTTATTTGCGTCTGTTTCGTGCGAACAGCCTGCCCAGATGGGTACTGCTGAACAGAGACGGCAAGGTGCTCCAGTCGGCGCACCCATCGGATCCCAGGTGGAGCGACTGGTTGAAGGCGCTGTAATGAAATAAAACGCAAAGAGGAGAGGAGGAAAATGTGGACAGTGAGAGAGGGAAAGCGGCTCACTATGAGCAGATCCAGCGCAGGGGGCGTATGGGAGAGCAGGCGGCAGAGCTTTTTCTGCGCCGTGAACGCGGCATGAAATGCCTGTATCGCAATTGGAGGTCGGGTAAATGGGAGATTGATCTGGTGATGTTACAGCAGAAAGCGCTTGTTTTTGTGGAAGTGCGCACGCGTCAGGAGGATGCGCTGGTTTCGGGGTATCATTCGCTGACCAGGGCAAAACGGGATGCGTTGCGACGGGCAGGGTCCGCTTTCCTTTATCAAAACAAAGGTAATTTCCCCCATTTTCGTCTGGATGTTGTTGAGGTAAATCTTTGTGATGACAGGGTATCAACAATATACCATTTTGAGAATATTCCCGTCTTTGGAAAATACCAAGGCTATTGAAACGTATGGACAATCAAGCTACGACAACCCGTCATCCATTTTTGCAGGGATTGAGTAAACATCGGGGAACACCGCCCACGGTGATGGTCATTTTTGGAGCGTCAGGGGACCTGACGGAGCGCAAACTCATTCCAGCGCTGTATAACCTCGGGTTGGACAATCTTCTTCCCGCAGACTTTTATCTGATCGGTTTTGGGCGCAAGGAAATCCCGCACGAGGATTTCAGAAAGATTACCGAGGAGGGCATTGAACAGTACTCGCGCCGTTCGTTGCAGCCCGAGATATGGAAACGGGTGCGTGAAAATATCTTCTATGAGTCGGGTTCGTATGCCGACCGCGATGGATTTGACAAGCTGGTAACGCGTGTGGATGCGATTGAGAAGGATCTCGGGCGCGCAGTCCAGTGTCTGTTTTATATCTCTACTCCTCCTGGTGTGTTTATTCCGATCCTGGAAAATCTTGGCTCCAGCGGTTTGGCACGTCGTCGCGCACAGACTCCCCTGGCATCCAAGGTGATTATTGAAAAACCGTTCGGCCAGGATTTGCAGTCGGCCCGTGAATTGAATGCAGTCGTGGGGCGCAATTTCGAGGAGTCCCAAGTGTACCGTATCGATCACTATCTCGGCAAGGAAACGGTGCAGGATTTGCTGGTACAGCGGTTTGCCAATTCCATTTTCGAGCCGATCTGGAATCGGCGCTATGTGGAATGTGTACAGATCACGGTTGCGGAAAGCATCGGAGTTGGCAGCAGGGCTGGCTATTACGACCAGAGCGGGGCATTGCGGGATATGATCCAGAATCATACCATGCAGTTGCTCAGTCTAACGGCTATGGAGCCGCCTGTGTCGCTTGATCCCGAGGCGATTCGCGATGAGAAGGTGAAGCTGTTGAAGGCAATTAGCCCGTTGAGTCTGCAGGTGGAGGATGGCGACGCGGTTCGCGCACGCTACTCGGACGGTCTGGTGGACGGCAAAAAAGCAGTTGGCTATCTGGCTGAACCTGGCATTCCGCCGTCTTCCATAACAGAGACTTACGCGGCGATGCGCCTGTCCATCAACAACTGGCGTTGGGAGGGAGTGCCGTTCTATCTGCGCTCTGGAAAACGGATGGCAAGACGGGTATCCGAGATTGCCATACAATTCAAGCTGCCTCCCGGAATTCTGTTCAGCCAGTCTCCTCAGTTTGATATTACTCCGAATCAACTGGTGATTCAGATTCAGCCTGATGAAGGAGTCACCCTGCTGATGAATTCCAAGATACCAGGGTTGGAAACGCGGACTCAGCCTGTGAAGATGCATTTCCGCTACAGTACGACCTTTGGATCCAATACGCCCGAGGCATACGAGCGTCTGATTCTCGACGCCATGATCGGCGATGGCACGCTGTTTATTCGTGGTGACGAGGCCGAGGCGTCGTGGAAACTGGTCTCTCCCGTGCTCGATTTCTGGAAGAATTGCGGACCGCGCGGGATGCAGGAATATACGGCGGGATCGTGGGGTCCGCTTGCGGCAGATCAATTATTGTGGAAGAATCATCATCAGTGGCGCCGTATTGGCCCCTGAGATAATGTGTAATTGAATATGAATACATTATTGAATTCTCTTCCTGGCAAACAGTTGCCTGTCTCCGATGTCATGGAGGCCTTGCGCAAACTGTGGGATGATGACGGCGTAAAACCAGCGGGAACGGATCAGGCTGCGACGGAGTTTCGGGCCAGCCAGATGAATGTGGTGCTTCACTGTGGCGTGGATACACATCCCGATGAGCTGCGCGCGCGTTTCAATACCGTTTTGGAGTTGGGCCACCGCTATCCATGCCGACTGATCGTGTTGTGCCCTAATCTGGGCGGTAGCGAGGGAGATGAATTGCAGAGTAAAATCTTCTCACAGTGCTATGTCGGTGAACGCGGGCGCCAGCATATATGTCTGGAGGCGATCATCCTGTCCTATCTTCCCTCGGATCGGGCGTTTCTTGAGGACCAGGTATCGGTCTGGCTGGACAATGATCTGCCTACTTATCACTGGTTGCATCGCGTTCCCGTGGATCGTGTGCATGCATACGGCAAGAATTTTCTGCAACGCTGCAAACGCATCATTTACGATTCCTCGATTGAGCCGGAAGGCTATGCTGAGGCAGTGCGTAAAGTGACTAATTCAGGGCGGGTGAGTTCGCGCTGGCGCGATCTTGCCAATGCGCGGAGTCTGCCTTTCCGTCAGTCGATTGGCCAGTATCTGAGCGCGTATGAACCGATGTTACTGGCGTTGGGCATTGAGAAAATCACCATTCGTTATCAGAAAGAATTGCAAGGGGAGGCTGGGTGTTTGGGCGCATGGGCAATGGGGAGATTACAGGACTGTGCTCATGAGAAAATCGATATCGCTTTAGAATTGTTGGAAGTGGCTGAAGGGGAGGAGACTTCGCTTTCCATGGAGTGGACCTATTCCAATAGGCATCGTTTTCACTGGTGGGTAAACCTTGCAACGGGACTCTCCATTATTGAATCAGATTATGGACAGGGGGTGAATGCCTATCCATTGACCATTCAATTGCTTTCTCCATCTGAATCTCTGGGCGAATCTTTCTTCTTTTAAACCATGAGAATTTTTTCGAGTAATCTGGGCGAAGTGCGTGTCGCTCCTGTTCAGGATTTGTTTCAATACGCATGGGAGGCCATGCAGAGTGTTGCTGAAAACGTATTCAATCCGCCAGGTTGTGTTGCGTTGACGGGTGGTTCGACACCCAAGGCTTTTTATGAGTGGGCCGTAGGGCGTGTGGATGGAAATCCTCCCGGCTGGTTGTCCAATCTGGCATGGACGACGAGTGATGAGCGCTGGGTACCACTGGGCAGTTCAGAGAGTAATCAGGGCAATGCCGCTCGTCAGTTGTTGCAGCCGCTGGGAATCCGTCCAGACCAGCGTTTATTCTGGGATGT
>CAZYDZ010000138.1:1915-6111 GCA_964646535.1 uncultured Opitutaceae bacterium | reverse complement strand
CGCGACCTTAAAAAGGGGGATGCAGATGCGGCATTGGTGATCTGGAACCAGAAGGACGATGAGTGGTCCAAGGATGAGTTCGAGATTCAGGACTGGGGGTATCTGGCAATACAGGTGACTGTTGCTGAATCCAATCCGCTGCCAGAATTGAGCGTGAGGCAGTTGGGGGGGATTTTTCTGGTGGGGCGTGACGAGAGTTTTTCGCGCTGGGGAGACTTGGGATTGAGTGGCGGCTGGGGGGCACGATCCATTGCGCCTTTTATTTACCAGGACTCATGGGGGATTTTCCCCGCGGTTTTTCAATCCTTGTTTCGGGAGGGCAGTAAGTTTCGAGTGGGGATACGCCGAATTCCCGATATGAACATGGCGGTGAATGAAGCCAGTGCTCAGAATGCATCCATTTTGTTGATGATGTACGGGTATCCGCATCCAGGGATGAAAGTGCTTCCCGTCGTGGGAGAGCGTGGGCAAATCGCCTATTTACCCACACCTGAAAATATTGAGAGTGGACGTTATCCTCTGGTGATGCCGATCAAACTGATCTATCGCAAGGCGAGCATGCGCCAATTGGCACCATTCCTTTTTCAACTCTATTCGGACGAGACGATTGAGCAGGCTAAAATGCTTGGGATCGCTTCTCCGTCAGATGCGACTCTCTCCCGATACCGTCTGAATCTGGAATTTGTTCAGTAATTTCTTGGAAAATGGATTGACGAAGCGGGAAAAACAAGGTTTTCTGTCCTTTCATTTGCGGGCGTAGCTCAATTGGTAGAGCGCTACCTTGCCAAGGTAGATGTCGTGAGTTCGAACCTCATCGCCCGCACCATTTTCTCTACCCGTGCAAGCACACGATTTATTTACACCATCCGCGGACTTTCCTTTCGCGGATTTTTTTTCTCCACAATCAAAGCCTTGGCAGTGGGTGACCCAAATTCGTGTTGCGCTGGATCATTTTTTCACAAGCCACTCTCCCAATCTCTCGACCGATGTGTCGCGGGGAATTCATGTGTCTGGTCCCGTGTGGGCGGATCCTTCTGTGATTATCGGACCCAATACCACGATTGAGGGGCCTGTCTGGTTGGGTGCGGGTGTTGAGCTGCGTCCAGGATCCTATTTGCGTGGGAACGTAATTGCCGATAAGGGGGCGTTACTGGGGCACAGCAGCGAATTTAAGAACGCCTTGCTGTTGGAAGGATGTCAGGTGCCGCATTTCAATTATGTGGGAGACTCGGTGGTGGGAGCGCACGCGCACCTGGGTGCGGGAGTGATTTGTTCCAATTTGCGCTTTGATCAGAAATCAGTCGCTGTTCGCAACTTCGAAGGACAGAAAACGGATACTGGCATGCGCAAGCTGGGGGCGTTAGTCGGGGACCATGCGGAAGTGGGATGCCAGACCGTGTTACAACCTGGAGCGATCCTCGGACGCAAGGCGTTGGTGTTCCCGTTGCTCTCCTTTATCGGTACGCTACGCGAATCAGGCCGCTATCCCTCCTGAGAATCAGGAAAGGGCACTCACCAATCTGCGTGGGCATGAATCTGGTGTATGCAGGACAACAAGCGCTTGCCCCGTAGGAGCGGCTTTACCCCTCGGCTTTCTTGTTGGCCTTGGGATCCTGCATCATATCCTCCAGTTTGAGTCCGGTAAGCTGGCCCAATTTGTGAAACAGTCGCCAGAGTGCGAACACCGTGATAATCATGGATGGAACCACGATGACGGGCCAACTGAGAGCAGTCATTTTACCGATTTCAGCATTAAATGCTTCACTTCCTCCGGGGCTGGTAACAATAAGTCGGGCCAGTACAAAGTTGAGTAATGCACTCAATAGAAACGAACCGCAGAGGATCCAGGTGACTTCCTTTTCCAGATGAAGAAAGGCGGCCTGGTTGTCGTGCTCTTGTAGGGCCTCCTGGATTTTATCGTGACGCAACAGTTTTTCGTTTAGAAACAGAGTGCGCACCAGTGGAGTAGGGCTGCGCATGGACACCAGGATCGCCAGTCCGAAGATCAGGGGGACGGTGGCTTCCTTTACCGCAATCCAGAAACTGTCCATTGCGAAAAAACCGACGATTCCCGTCAAGCCCACGTTCAGCAGTCCGACGACAGAGAACAGGTTGCATTTTTTACGCTGCCACAGATCGCGCAGTCCGTAACCGAGAGGAAACAGCAAGGCAATCAATAGAACAATCAGTGTTTTGCGGTCTTCCCAGCTTTGCAGTAGCGATGAATCCCAGCCGCGCATTTCTGCGATTTTTCCGATAATCCATTGATACCACGAGTTACCCTTGGTGAGCAGGATCGTCGGGATCAGAATGTTGCATGCGAGGTTCCATAACAGGCTTTCTTCCTTTTGCCCTGCTGGTTGGCTGGTAGTAATGGCGTCAGACATCGAAAGGGTATTCAGTAGCCTTCACCGTCTTCTGTCCACTCAATATGAAAACGTATTGGGAGATCATGGTTTGACACCGCCAAAGGCTGCAAAACAGGAGTTCTTATGCAGGATATCCACATTGCCAAATCCTGTTTTCCGCATCAACTCCATTTGCCAGGTAACGGGACGTGGCGAATCTTCCTTGTCGATATAGGCCAGCACTTTTTCAGCGTAGTCAGGGCCTGCCAGATTTTCCAGATAAGTGCGGTAACGTCTCCACATCATTTCTTCAACTGCACGGTTTTCCTGTGTTACAAGATCGGTAATCCACAGGGAACCACCGCGTTTCAATAAATGAAATACTTTGCTAAATACATTTTCCCAATCCTGATCTTCCCTCAGGTGATGGAATACCGCGGCAGCCAGAATGATATCGTAGGAGTTTTCCTCAAACTCGATATTTCTGAAATCACCAGTAAAGACACGTATGGGTTTTGTGTTGATTTGACGGATACGCTCTTCAGCCCTTTGCAACATTGGATGGCTCAGATCACACAGGTGGCAGGAAAATCCGTCAGGGTATGCTTGCAGCAGCTTGATCGTGTTGTTGCCTGCACCGCAGCCGATATCCAGGATCAGGTCGATTTTTGGGGTGTTTGCAATGGCTGCTTGTGTGATCAGTTCCATGGCCAGCGGGGCGTCAATCGTTGCAGTCTGCCCTGTTTCAAGGTTCGAAAATCGTTCCACATCCGCATCAAAACGAGTTCGGATTTCATCAACGGAAGATTTGTGTCGAAGTGTTGTTTTCATGCGAATGAGCGCATCCCATTATCTCTTGGAATACGAACAGGGGGCAAGATTTTCGTCTGCGTCGCAGGGTTTTTGTTGATTTTCCTCTAAAACGGAGGCTAATTCGAGAGAGTATGTCACAATCATCCAGCGAGTTGTCTTCGTGGGCCAGAAATATTGCACCATCTCCTACTTTGGCAGTAGACGCCAAGGCCAAGGCGCTCAAGGCGCAAGGTCTGGACGTCTGCGGTTTTGGGGCTGGTGAACCTGATTTTGATACGCCTGAATTTATTAAAGAGGCGTGTATTGACGCTTTGCGTCAGGGAAAAACCAAGTATGAGCCTTCTTCGGGAATCGCCCCGTTGCGCGACGCGTGGGCGGCCAAGCTGCGGGAGGAAAACGGAATCGGCGGGGTGACGGCCAACGATGTCATTGTCAGCCCTGGAGGAAAGTTCAGTTGCTATCTCGCATTTCTTGCGGTGTGTAGCCCTGGGGATGAAGTTTTGATCCCGACTCCGTTCTGGGTGTCCTATCCTGAAATGGCCAAGCTGGCAGGAGCTACACCGCGTTTCATCCACGGCGGACCAGAGCAGGATTTCAAGGTGACTCCGCAACAGATTGAGGAGGCCATCACGCCACGTACGCGCATGTTGGTGTTGAACAGTCCGTCCAATCCCACGGGAATGATTTATACCCGTGCGGAAATCGAGGCCATTGCGGAGGTTGTGGTGCGCCACAAGATCTGGCTGATGTCGGATGAAATTTACGAATACCTTCTCTACGATGGTGTGGAGCACGTCAGCCCCGCGTCGTTGAGCCCAGAGGTGGCCGCCCGTACGATTACCACAGGGGGATTCAGTAAAACCTATTCGATGACAGGTTGGCGTCTCGGTATGCTGGCGGCTCCGTCCGCAGTGGCCAAGGCGATTGGAGATATCCAGAGCCAGACGACTTCCAACGCGACTTCCTTTGCCCAATACGGTGCGTTGGCAGCCATGCAGCAGAGGGATCTGGCCCGTCTTGAGTTAAGGAAGATGT
>CAZYDZ010000138.1:0-1905 GCA_964646535.1 uncultured Opitutaceae bacterium | reverse complement strand
TTGGTCGAATTCGACCGTCGTCGTTTGAAGATGTTCGACAGACTGAACGCTATTCCCGGGGTTTCCTGTATTCGTTCGGAAGGGGCTTTCTACTTGTTCCCTGATATTTCGGGAACGGGTTTGGGCTCTGCCGACTTTGCTGCGCAATTGCTGGAAAAAGAACAGGTTGCCGTGGTCCCGGGTCATGCTTTTGGCGAGGACAGGTGTGTGCGTCTGAGCTATGCTACATCCGATAGCGTGATTGACAAGGGACTCGAACGCATGGCGCGCTTTTGTGGCTCCCTGTAACGATTTGGTCAGTAGCCACCGTTATTCACTTGCGTGTCCATCGCATGGGGGGCGGTTGTACGGGTGTGATGTCGGGAACAACTCCCAGCACGGCCGGGTGGCGTCTGAGTGTGCGAAAAGCGGTGCCATTGACCTGCATCCGCAGTGATCCCGCCAGCTCTGCGATGAGCAGTTCCTCGTCACCCATGACAAAACCCGTTTGTACGGGACAGTTGCCTGGAGAATCAAAGACGACTTCGCGCAGTAGTTGCAAGAAGCTGATTGCCTGAGAACCCGGTTCGATAATCCACAGAACGCTTTTAATCAGATCGGGCAGCGCATTATCGATGCTACTCATCTTGCGAATCATCAGACGCGCCTCCTCTCCCTCCCGTTTCATGACACTTCCTTCGACGACCACAATCTTTTGGTCCACCAGCAAATCCTGAAATTCTTCGTATGCCTCGGAGAAGAGGCTTAGAGCCCAAGATTCTTTACGGGTGGAAAGAGCAAAAGCAGCCCATGGACGGTTCGATTTTTTGGAGAATCGTTTCTGTACATTGGAAATCACTCCGCAGATACGGAATAATGCACGATCTTCGGACTGAATAAGATCGTTTGCCGAGTGCAAGGTATTCAATGCCTGATCCAGCCCGCAAAAGGATTCCAACGGATGACCGCTGACAAAAAAGCCAAGTAGCTCTTTTTCCCACGACAGTTGTTCCTGTTTCCGGGACGAGGAAACCGCAGTTTCCTCCATGCTGATGAGTTTCTCTTGTGGTTTGGGTTGTGGTATTGGGGCTTCCTGTAGCAGGTCGAGAAAAGAGCCTTGGCCAATGGTTTCGTCGCGCTGTCGTTGAGAAGCTTCCTGCAATGTTCCCTCTAATTGGTTGAGCAGTTGATGGCGGTGGGGGGTGACGTAGTCAAAGGCGCCCGTTTTGATGAGACATTCCAGTACGCGTTTGTTGATTCCCTTGGATACGGTCCTGCGCACAAGGTCTGCCAGATCCGCATAGGGGCCGTTTGCCTCGCGTTCTTCAATCAGTGAATGGGCTGCCGCATCACCCACTCCCTTAATCGCGGCGAGACCAAAACGAATACTGTCTCCCTTGTCATCCCTGCCAATGATTGGAGTGAAATTTTCGCGGGATTCGTTGATATGCGGACCGAGTACCGCAATGCTCATGCGCGAGGACTCTTCAATAAAGTGGGATACCTTGTCGGCATTGCCCAATTCACTGGAGAGAACGGCAGCCATGAATTGAACGGGATAGTTGGCTTTGAGGTAAGCGGTCCTGTACGAGAGAATGGCATAGGCGGCAGAGTGAGATTTATTGAATCCGTAGCCTGCAAACTTTTCGAGCATCCCGAAAATTTCCAACGCCTTCTTTTCGTCGATATTGTTGGTTTTCCTGGCCCCTTCGATAAAGATGTTGCGTTGCTTATCCATCTCCTCGGGCTGCTTTTTCCCCATCGCACGGCGGAGGATGTCCGCTTGACCGAGCGAGTATCCCGCAATGACCTTGGCGGCTTCCATGACCTGTTCCTGATACACCATGATGCCATAGGTCTCTTCACAGGTCTTTTCCAGCAGAAGGTGCGGGTACTGAATGGATGACGGATCCTTTTTGCCTTGGA
>CAZYDZ010000137.1:0-6139 GCA_964646535.1 uncultured Opitutaceae bacterium | reverse complement strand
ATCATGAAAACTGGATACAGCCACGGCTATTGGAATAGCGCATGTGGTCTACCAAAAGCAACGCCGAAGAAACCTTCAAGGATTTTTACCTCGCAAAGCCTGCTGGCCAGATCGGAGAGTCAATCCGACCTTACCCCCCCTTTAGCCCAGGATTTCTTCAGGCTTGAAGAAACGCTTAATCTCTACTTCGGCGGTATCGGGTCCATCCGAAGCATGCAGCACATTCACCATCATATCGGTACCAAAGTCACCACGCACAGTGCCCTTCTCCGCCTTGCGCGAGTCCGTGGGCCCCAACAGCCCGCGTACACGATCAATTACATTGTCCCCCTGCAAGGCCATCACCAGAACGGGACGGGAAGACATGAATTTCTCGATTTCAGGGAAAAACGGCTTGTCCGCGACATGAGAATAATGATCCACCAACAATTCATGGGTGAGCTGCATGAGCTTGCATCCGCGAATGCTGAATCCCTGTTTCTCAAAACGGGACAGCACCTCGCCAACATTTCCCTTTTCCATACAGTCAGGTTTGAAAATAATCAGTGTCTTCTGCATAACCAATTTCTTAGACAATAGGGCTTTAACAAATTTGCCAAGAGAAATCTTGGTTGCCACAGGACGTAGGAGCGGCCTTACGCCGCGACATTAGGTTTCCTGCAGTGCTTTCTGACGAAACACCAGCTTATCGCTGTCTGGATCACGCACCACCTGAATGGGACTGCCGCGCTTCACTTCACCGCGCAGAATAGCCTCAGCCAACGGATCTTCCAGATGGTGCTCAACAGCACGGCGCAACGGACGCGCACCGTACTTTTCGTCATAGCCCTTCTCTATCAACAGCTCTTTTGCTTCCTGGTCCACCTTGAGCTCAATCTCGTGATCCTTCAGGCGTTTGGCCACCTTAGCCAGCTCCAATTCGACAATCCGAATCAGGTCTGTCTTATCCAGAGACTGGAATACCACGAGGTCGCTAATTCGGTTGAGGAACTCAGGCTTGAATACCCGCTTCGCCTCTTCCATGATTTTCTCACGAATCTTGTCTGCCTCGTAAGATTCAGAAGTCGACACACCAAACCCGAGCGCATTCTGTTTTTGGATCAGGTGCGCCCCGACGTTCGACGTCATGATAATGATCGTATTGCGAAAATCAACCTTGCGCCCCAAACTGTCAGTCAAGCGTCCATCCTCAAGCACCTGCAGCAAAAGCTGGATGACATCAGGATGGGCTTTTTCGATTTCGTCAAACAGAACCACAGCATAAGGCTTGCGGCGAACTGCCTCGGACAACTGCCCGCCTTCCTCGTATCCCACGTATCCGGGAGGAGAACCGATCAGGCGCGATACACTGAATTTCTCCATGTACTCAGACATGTCGATCTGAATGATCGCATCCTGATCGCCAAATATACGTTCAGCCAATACCTTGGCCAGATGGGTCTTGCCCACTCCTGTCGGTCCCAAAAACAGGAAAGATCCAATCGGACGCCGCGGATCCTTGAGGTCTGCCCTGCTGCGGCGCAGCGCCTTGGCAATCGCCACGGTCGCGACGTCCTGCCCGATCACCTCCGCCTGCAGTTCTGCCTCCATATTGAGCAGTTTCTGGGTCTCTTTCTGCTCTATGCGCTGCAATGGAATGCCCGTCCATGCGGAAACCACCTGCAGCATGTCATCCTCACCGACCACCACACGCTTTTCCTCACGCCGTTTCTTCCAGTTTTCCAACGCATTCTCACGCTCTTCGCGCAAATTCTTTTCACGGTCCCGATAGCGGGCCGCTTCTTCAAAATGCTGATGGCTGATCGCCTCCTCCTTTTGGCGACAAACCTCATCAATCTCCTTTTGCAAGGCTTCGATTTCAGGAGGCCGGCTCAGCGAATTGATTCGCGCACGGGCTCCCGCCTCATCCAGAACATCAATTGCCTTATCAGGCAGAAAACGCCCGGTGATGTAACGATCCGACAAACGGGCCGCAGACACCAGCGCCTCGTCCGTAAACGCGACCTTATGGTGCTCCTCGTATTTACTGCGCACCCCTTCAAGAATACGAATGGTATCCTCCACCGAAGGCGCCTCCACTTTCACGCTCTGAAAACGGCGGTCCAGCGCACTGTCCTTTTCTATGTACTTTCGGTACTCGGCCAGCGTTGTTGCCCCGATGCACTGCAACTCACCGCGCGACAACGCGGGCTTGAAAATATTTGAGGCATCCATTGCACCCTCTGCCGCTCCCGCACCAACAATGGTATGCAATTCATCAATAAACAGGATGACATTGCGCGAGCGCTTGATCTCATCCATTACGGCCTTGATGCGCTCTTCAAATTGTCCCCTGTATTTGGTGCCCGCCACCATCAATGCCAGATCAAGCGTGATCACCTTCTTGTCGAGCAGGATTTCAGGCACAATGCCGTTGACGATTTCCTGCGCCAGACCTTCCACGATGGCTGTTTTTCCCACCCCCGCTTCCCCGATCAACACCGGGTTGTTCTTCGTGCGGCGGCAGAGAATCTGGATCACACGACGAATCTCGTCCTGTCGTCCCACCACAGGGTCCATTTCGCCCTTGCGGGCCAATTCCGTAAGATCGCGTCCAAATGCCTTCAGGGCAGGCGTTTTGACTTCCTTGCGGTCATCTCCGCTGGTGCTGCTCCCCGATGCCACAGGCTCTGTCGGTTCCCCGGGAAAATTCGGATCCAGTTCGCTCAACACCTGATTGCGCGTGCTTTCAATATCGACATTGAGCGATTTGAGCACACGGGCGGCCACGCCCTCTCCTTCGCGCAGCAGGCCGAGCAAAATATGTTCCGTGCCCACATAACTGTGATTGAGGGCCTTGGCCTCGCGGCGTGCCAGGTCCAAAACCTTTTTTACGCGCGGGGTATAGGGAATATTGCCCGCAGGCTTCGCATCAGGCCCCGTGCCCACCTGTTTTTCAACAGCGGAACGCACCGTCTCCAGATCCAACCCCATTTTCTGCAGGACATTGACGGCCACACCCTGACCCAGATTAATCAGACCCAGCAACAGATGCTCCGTCCCCACATAGTTGTGGTGAAAACGGTCTGCTTCCTTTCGTGCCAGCGCCAATACCTGTTGAGCACGTGGTGTAAAATTATTTGCTGGTTCCATAGACAATACTCTCGTTTCCAGAAAACGATGTTCTCATATCCCTGAAATGTCAAATCACTCGCTGGTCATATCCCCGAAAAATCCACTTTCGGCAGAATCCTGATCTCATCCCGCAGATAGTGCGCACGCACCTCATCGCGCTGCCCCACATCACTGGCTTTTTCATGGGAAAACTGTACATGCCCAGGCTGTACCTCGATAAACAAACGATCAATCACTGCCCTGGCACTGTCGGGAAGCGCCTTCAGATCCACTCCGAGGCGCAGTAAGGACAGTAAATTCATCGCCTCGGCACTCTGTATCGTGTAGCTGTTTTCCAATACGCCGTACGCGCGCCCGATACGGTCTATGATTTTGCGCGACTGCTTCTCCAGCAATTTCTCGCGGGCGTTCATTTCCTGCTCAATGATACTGTCCAGAACGCTGATCAAACGCCTGATGATTTCATCCTCACTCTCCCCCAGGGTTTGCTGATTGGATATCTGAAAGATACTGCCACTGGCGTCGGACCCCTCGCCAAACAACCCGCGCACCACCATACCGAGCTGGTTCACTGCGCGAATCACCTTATCCATTGCATTCACGATCACCAACGCGGGCAGATGCATCATGGCGGAAGCTCGCAATCCCGTCCCCAGATTGGTGGGACAGGCCGTCAGATAGCCGAGGTCATCCGCAAAAGCCAGATCCAGATGTCCCTCAATATCCGTATCCACCTTGTTCAACGACTTCCAGACGCGCTTGAAAAAGAAACCGGCTCGCATCATCTGCATACGCAAATGATCCTCCTCGTTGATCATGATGGAGCAGGACTGATCCTTACTGATTACCACAGCAGAACAGCCGCTCGACTCACTGAGTTCACGACTGATCAAGTGTCTTTCCACCAGAATCTGACGCTCCAGCTCAGTCAACTCATCAATCTTTAAAAAGGTACCTCCCTTCATCACAGGCAAATACCTGCATGCCTCCAGGCACTCCTCCATCACCAGTTGACGCTGTTCAGGTTTTGCCCACGCAGGAAACGGAATATCCCGCAGATTGCGCGCCAGCCTGATGCGTGTACTGAGTACGACAGGACAGTTTGTTTTTCCCGTGTGCGTCAACTCCGACTTGGCTTTTAATATCGATTTTATCGGCATATCACGCGCTCTCCTGCGATATTTTCTTGTATTCGTTCAGTTCATCGCGCAAGCGGGCAGCATCCTCATAGCGTTCATCGCGCACAGCCTGATGCATTTCCTCATTCAGTTCTCTCATGCGGCGCAATGTCCCCTGCCGTTTCAACGAGCGGTGGGGAACCTTGCCCGTGTGCTCCGTGTGCTTGTGCATGCCCTTTAATGAAGGCCTGATCAGAGCCTGAAAATGAGAATAACAATCAGGACATCCCATCCGTCCGGTACTCCGCAACCGGGCCATTGAATATCCGCAATCCGGGCACTTTATCCCCGCTTCCTCCGTATCCCGGGGCTCGCCACCCAAACCGCCCACAACCTGCTGCAACAAATCGGTAAGAGCGCCCTCGCCAACCTCGGACATTCCCTGTCCCTGCGCACATTCTTCACACAGATTCACCTTCTGGAACTTTCCATTGATGATGTGTGTAATGTGCACTGTGGCAGGCTTGTCGCACTGGTTACATTTTACTTCCTTGGCCATGAGACTAAATTACTCGAAAAAACACCGTTTGAAAACCGGTAACACCGCTTTTTCCATGTGTTCTGACTGAACGGTGACGGGGTAACAGGCTCAGATTTTCATTCCTTCTTCACCCACCCGCAAATGAAATTTCTCCAGAAAACGCTTTGTAATCTCACCTGGTCTGCCATCCCCGATCATCCGTGCATCCACTTCCACAACAGGGACGATCTCAGCAGCGGTTCCCGTCAGGAAACACTCATCCGCAATCCATAGGTCGTACCGCGAAATCGTCGTCTCATGCATGGGAATCCCCAACTCCTTCGCAATATCAATGGCAGTCGCCCGCGTAATACCATTCAATGCGCCACTGATAATACTCGGTGTGTACAGTTCCCCCTTGTGCAGCAAAAATACATTGTCTCCCGTACACTCGGCCACATGCCCCTGGTCATTCAACATGAAAGCCTCGTCATAGCCGAGATGGTTCGCCTCCACTTTCGCCAGGATGTTATTCAGGTAATTCAAGGATTTGACCTGTGGGCTGAGCGCTGCGCCATTGACCCGTCGAGTCGGCACCGTGATCACCTTTAACCCATTGACGTAGTGTTCTTTAGGATACAATGCAATTTTCCCTGCAATAATGATGACCGTGGGCCGCGGGCAGGATGCGGGAGAAAGCCCGAGGGATCCCTTGCCCCGCGTTACCACCAAGCGAATATAACCGTCTTCCAGACCATTGCGACGACAGGTCTCAGCGGTTGCCTCAGCCAGCTCGCCGCGACTCATCGGTAGCTTCATACAAATGGCTTTGGCTGAATATTCCAGGCGCTCCAAGTGTTCATCCAAACGGAAAATATTTTTCCGATACAGGCGTATCCCCTCGAAGATTCCATCGCCATAAAGAAGTCCATGGTCCAATACCGAGACCTTGGCATCCTGTTCATCGAAAAATTCGCCGTCTATATAGATTTTCATATCGTTTGGATTCTGTCAGCCATCGGTGTGCATCCCAATTCGATGGTTTTGTCCATTAAAGATTATTCCCCACCCCCACTCAAGAAGGAAACGAGGCTACAAGAGGACCAGCAGTAACAATCTTGCCAATTTCCTTTTTTTGCACTCTGCTTATCATTCTTATGCCTAAGTACTCTATTCTGTTCGGATTGATCTTAATTGTATACGGGATCGTATTCTACGTAGTCGCTGGTTCCAGCTCAGACGCATCGGCCACTCCCCACAGCATTCCAGGATTCAGAGACCGATCCGGTCCGGAGCTTGATGCTCAAATCAAGGCTTATCAGGAAAGGACCTCATCATCCGCTTCCGTCACGGCCTTGATCCCCTCCTTCGTCGGTATTGTTCTGCT
>CAZYDZ010000136.1:0-6147 GCA_964646535.1 uncultured Opitutaceae bacterium | reverse complement strand
TATCGGATAAACTACTTCTCCATTGTTTGAATTGCAACTCGTTATGCTTCGGCAGGGCCAGCAGCCTGTCGAGCGACTGAAACAGCCGCGCAACTTTCTCCGGTGGATACAAACCGCTTAGCAGCCGCATCGTCAGTTCCTGCTTGTATTGCAGGCGGCGCTCGAAACGGTTCTTGCCACGACGAGTCGCCAGGCCCTTTTGCGCGGCCAGAATAATAAACGCCGCGGGGTGGGAGGATTGCAACAAATCCTCTTCGCGATAGTCCAACACCTTCAGGCAGGGCACGGCAAAGGTGATCTGCTGTGCCATCGTGTGTTCCTCCCAACGGCAGGGATTCCAGTGAGGGTCGTTGTCGGCCAGAATCAGGATGGTGAAGACGCGATTGCCATAAAACTGGCGCAGGAAAATATGATAGTCGAAGACCCGTTGCAGGAAACCGGGTTCCTTCCACCCCTGTTCCTCCGCGTGCAGGATGATCGGTTGACCACTTTCCTTCTCGACCAGACGCACCAGGCAATCGACGTAACTGCGTCGGCCGAGATTTTCGCGGGACAACAGGAGTTCGGTATTCAACTGCTCCTGCCCGTGTGACCAGTCGATCTGACAGTGAAGTTGTGGCAACGCCCATTCCAACAATGCCTCCAAATGATGCTCCAACACGTGTTTCCACGCTCCATCCCAATCCTCCCGATAGTCGTCCATGGCTCCTCCTCATGATATCAGTTCTCCTCAGGGGAGGTTTATACTGTTTTTCTTTTTTATATGTCCATATAAAAAAATATTCTTACAATATCTTTGTACCTTAGTATCTTTGTGGCAACCCATCTTGCGGATTCACGCTGTCAGGCAATCGACCTTGTAGAGCTTGGCGTAACTATCGCGGGTAACCAGTTTCCAGCGGCGTGTCATCGCCTGGGCGATGAACAGGCGGTCGAAAGGATCATTGTGATGCCAGGGCAGACGAGCGCTGGCGATGCCATCGGTTGCGCTAATCGGCAGTTCACGAAATCCGGTGGCTGAAGCCGCTGTCAGCCAATCCGCAGGCAGGGACAACTTTCCCTTGGCTGCCTTCAATTCGAGCTCCCACACAGCTCCGGCGCTGTAGAAAACCATATTGGAGGGATTTTCAATGGCTTTCCTCGCCACAGGAAGCAGTTTTTCAGGTGCAGACAAAGCCCACAGGAGTACATGGGAATCCAGCAGCAGCGTCATGGGGCGTCCTCCGCAACACGAGAAATCCCCGGCTCCTCTGAATCATAGAAAAGGGCTTCCAGATCGGAGTCTGTCTCCCAGCAACCTTCCGCTTCCTTGACCAATCCGGACAGGGCGCCCAATTTGCGCACTCTCGCCTTTTCCCGAAACGGAATCAACCGCACCAGCGGTTTTCCCGCTTTGGCAATGACAATATCCTCCCCCTCCACCGACTCCTCGATCAGCCGTGACAAATGTGTTTTGGCATTCTGGATATTGATCACCTTCATGCATCCTAGTCTAGTCTGACCAGACCAGACCAGGCAATAAGAAAAGCCTCTCACCAAAACACAAAGGACGCAAAGACGCTACAGGAAGTGGCTTCGTACAGCGATTATCTGATCTGCGCTAATCGGCGAAATCGGTGGTTTAATCATAAAGGTAACCACAAATAGTGCAGATTCACACAGATGATTTCAGAAAAAACTTACGTGTGGACCTTGCTTATTTACGTATTTTCCATAAATATGGTCTCATGAAAACCACCTTGATATTGAAAGATGAACTGGTTCGCCGCGCAAAATCCCGCGCGGCATTGCGCGGCTGGACTTTGAGTCGTTATCTGGAACGTTGTCTGGAAAAAGGTCTGGGAGAAGAGGAATTGGCGAGTGTGGGAGACTGGATTGATCAATTACCACAAACTCCTGCCCATGCGCAAAAGGAAGTGGATGCGCGCCTAAAAGAAGCCGATTTTGAACGGGTGGATGAGGAGATGTGGAAATGATTCTGGATACAAACGCCCTGTCTGCCTTACAAGGCCGTGATCAGAATTTAATTCGTCTCGTGCGCAGCTTGCCTGTGCTGATACTGAATATCGTTTCACTGGGAGAGTACCGTTATGGAGTGGATGGTTCCCGCTATCGGGACAAACTACTGGTCTGGCTGGACGCCTTGATTAAAAAATCCGAGGTTGTATCGCCAGATTTGGACACGCTACCAATTTACAGCAGGATTCGCCATCAATTGAAACAAGGAGGAACTCCCCTGCCGGCTAATGATATCTGGATTGCCGCACTGGCCATCCAACATCAAATGCCCATCGTCAGCCAGGATCACCACTTTGACCTCATTGCAGATATCCAGCGCGTCTCCTGGAAAAACGGAGGGTGAACCCCTCACTAAGGTACAAGGAACGCAAAGAAGCTACAGGAGATGGCTTCGTACAGCGGTTATCTGATCTGCGCTAATCTGCGAAATCGGTGGTTTAATCATAAAGGTAACCACAGATAGCGCAGAAGACCAGGACACCCATGTTGTCCATTGTAGGAGTCCCAATTAAGTCGGGGCAACCTTGGACGTAACATGACAACGGTCGCGGCGTAAAGCCGCTCCTACATATTGCAGAACAGGCAACATCCCAATCCCGTTCGCGTCCCGACTTGTCGGCGTTTATGGCTATTCCTCGCTGAGGGCCAACTGGTCGATCTCGGTCAGGGCCTGCAAACGCAATGTGGCTGAGGCCTGTCCGGCCTGCCAGCCGTTGCGGGCAATCTGGATCAGTTCGTCTGGGGTGTAACCGCCCAGCTCAACCAGGGCCAGATATTCGGTGTCCAGATGGTTGCCGAACATGATCGGATCGTCGGTACTGACAGTGCAGCAGACACCCGCCTGCAACAATTGGCGCAACGGGTGCTCGGCAATCGAGGCTACCCTGCCCAGTTTCACATTGCTGATCGGGCAGACATCGAGGACGACATTCTCATTGACCAGACGATGGACCAATTCTTTATCCCGCACCGCGGTAATCCCGTGTTGAATCCGTTTCACACCGAGGAAGTCGAGGGCCTCGCGCACGTATCCCGCATCACCATACTCGCCCGCGTGAGCCTTGGTTTCCTTGCCCTTGGAGCGCACGGCCTGCCACAATTCGGCCATCCATGACTGTAGCGGAATCACCTCCACACCGTGTACATCGACACCGTCCAGCAGCGGAATTTCAGGCAAACTGAGCAGATGCCTTGCCATGGCGGGGTTCATATTGTGCCGCCCCATGCCCGCGAACACCCGTACTTCCATTCCCTTTGGAACCGCGCTCTTGATTGCCGCCACCACTTCTTCAGGCCTGAGCGCGGGAACAAATTCCGCCAATCCCACATGAAAACTGACTTCAACATAGCGGCCGTTGCAGCGCTGGATATCGGCAAAAATCTCTGTGGCCGCCTGGTGATAGCGCTCGGGTGTCGTGTACCAGGCACAGGCCCACTCGATCAGCATCGACTCAAACTGCTGAAACGTATCAAACCGATAATCCGATCGCCAGCAATCAGGCGTTTGGGCAAACTTTACGGGATCCACCTGCTGCAACAGATGCCAGGGTAAAGCCCCTTCGATATGCAGGTGTGTTTCCGTCTTGGGAAGCCGCCGTATGAATTCCAGCGGATTCATTCCCTTCCATGCCGATTGGTCTGTCATCAAATCAACCGAGCAAATAATCAGGGTTCAGCTTCTGTAATGCCTTTGGCACAAACAAACCGTCCTTGCGAATCAGTTTGCCGTCGAAATAAATTTCTCCGCCACCGTATTCGGGACGCTGAATATTCACCAGATCCCAGTGTACCTGGGAACGGTTGCCGTTGTCCGCCTCCTCATAGGCCTGCCCTGGCGTGAAATGGAACGAACCCGCAATCTTTTCATCGAACAGGATGTCCTGCATCGGCTCCAGAATATTCGGGTTGAAACCGATCGCAAACTCACCGATGTAACGCGCCCCCACATCGCTGTCCAATATCTGATTCAGCTTGTTGGTTTCATTGCAGTCCGCCTCCACGATCCTACCCTGGTGGAAACGCAGGCGAATATTCTCGAACTGTGTACCGCGGTACACAGTGGGCACGTTGTAAGTGACTTCCCCTTCGACGCTGTTTCTTACAGGACAGGTGAATACTTCTCCATCAGGAATATTGTGCGAGCCGCCACACGAAACCGCACCGATTCCCCTGATCGAAAATCTCAGGTCTGTCCCAGGCCCGACGATGTGTACCTTGTCCGTTTCCAGCATCAGTTTGCGCAGAGCCTCCATGCCTGGCTGCATACGACTGTAATCCAGCGTACACACCTTGAAGAAGAAATCCTCGAACGCCTCGGTGCTCATGCGCGCCTGCTGCGCCATGGAGGCAGAGGGCCAGCGCAATACCACCCAGCGGGTCTTCTTCACCCGCCAGTCCATGGCCGCCTTCATCTTCTTCATGCCGAGCGCCAGTTTTTCAGGAGGCACATCCGACAACTCAAATATATTGTGCGTTCCCCGTACCGCAATATACGCATCCATTTGCTTGATACGCGCCAGGTCAATTTTGGCCGGCACATCGAACTGCCCCTCCTGGACATCCCGATACAGTTCACGCGTCACACGGGCCGAGTGGATTTGCACATGCGGAAATGCCTTGCGCGCGCGCACCGCGCGGATCAGCGCCACCAGCATGGCTTCAGGGATGTCGAATCCCTCAATCAGTACATTTTCACCAGGTTTTATCGCGGTTGAAAAGCGTGTCAGTACCTCGGCCAGTTTGTAATAGCGCGCGTCCATATTCTCTTTCGTTTATCCTCTGCGAATCTCGGAACCTGGGAAATCCAGGCGTATGCGAAACACTTTTTTGGTGATACAGTGGATTTTCCCTGTCTGCAAGTCGACCTTATCGGGGATGCTCTCCTTGCGGATGTCCACCACCGCGTGGTATCCGCGCTCCGAGAAAATATCAATCAGCATGCTCAACGCCAACGGATTGCTCATCACCTCTGCCTCGGTACTGATCAGGGCCCGCCCTGATATTGAATGTGACTGAACAATCGGAACAAACTTATTGTGGATCAACTCCACCACGGCATAAAACAACGTCGGATTTTCCTCCACATAGCGATCCAAACGCTTAACCAGTTCCTGCCGCGCGTGTATAATCATGTCTGAAGCAATGGGAATCACGCTTAACGCATCAAACGTCTGTTGATCCAGTTCCAGCGAACTTTGGTACTTCAACTCCTGGATGATATTGTTCTGCACCTGCTCCAGACTGGCCTGGGCATTAATGAAGTGGTAGTGAAACAGCTCTTTCAGCGTAGTCAGCGCCTCAAAAGTCACTTCCTTGAACACACGGTAACGGTTGCGCGCGGCATCCGCAGACAGATCCGTTTTGCGCAGCTCCTTTTTCTCGCCGATCCCCGAGCGCCCCACCTCCTGATTGTACTCTTCAATCTCCTTCCCTCGCTTCAACTGGCGCTTCACGCTCTCCGCTTCGTCCACAAACAAGACCATGATATGAAAGAAAGGCTTGTGAAACTTGCTGTATAAAGGAGTGCCAGCAAACTCGTTTCTCAAATCCAACAGTTTGCGGTATAACAACTTCAAACACTCCACCTGTACCAGTGTCCGCGGAAATCCATCCACGATCGCCCCCGACTGGTACGCAGGGTTGAGCAGGCGGCGCAGCAACAACGCTACCACCTCGCGGTCACCCGCCAAAACTCCCGCGTCCTTTAATCGCCTGGCCTCAGGAGAATCCAGCAAATCACTGATCACAATCGGAGCGGCAGTCAATCCGCGCGCATCCATAATGAAACGTGAATTGGTGCCCTTACCCGCCCCAGGGGCGCCATTCAACCAGAAAATCTCACGCGGAAAACGTAGATTTTCACGGCCATACTCTTTTTCGAGATCACTCCATACCTGATAAAAGATCAATTGAGCGTCTTTTACTTCAAGGTCTCGGTAGCGAAGCGTGTCTTGATTCTTGTTATCCGTGGTTTCTGGTGCCATTACGGTTTGTTTCAACAGGGTGAGGGCTGCAGGAATTAGAAACAGCGACATATAAGACGCCCCCCAGCCCTTTGTCCATCCTATAGATACCGCCAACAATAATTCTGCGGGCAGGGCGGGGGTAGGGCCGGCACGAAAAGGGTGG
>CAZYDZ010000135.1:4731-6175 GCA_964646535.1 uncultured Opitutaceae bacterium | reverse complement strand
TTTTATATCTGCGTTCATCTGCGTCATCTGCGGTTTACCTCCCTTGGTGTTCTTGGTGTCTTTGTGAGATGTTTCCCCTCTGCGAAAATCTGTGCCATCTGCGGTTTGTGTTTTTGTGCCTTGGTGAGTTATCTTTACCACCAAGACGCACCGTCACAAAAAAAAGCCGGTTCCTGAGGAAACCGGCTTTTTTGTGTAAAAGGTTGGTCGAGTGGTTTAGCGGCGAGTGCGGCGGAATTTGTTCTGGAACTTTTCCACGCGGCCTGCGCTGTCCACGAAGCGCTTTTCACCAGTATATACAGGGTGGGATGCGGCTGTGATGTCACGGACAACAACAAAGTGCTCAACACCATCGATGGCTTCCTTGCGTGGAGACCTCATGGTGGAGTTTGTGAGAAAACGGTTGCCCGTGGAAACGTCCACAAAACAGACAGGATGGTAGGCTGGATGTCCTTCGCTTTTCATAATACGTGTCTCCTTTACTGCTTATCCCTGGCGGGCTTTGAAGCGTGGTTTGGTCTTGCAGATAACGTAAATACGCCCCTTACGACGTACCACCTGGCAGTCGGGATGACGGTTTTTCAAGGATTTCAGAGAAGTCGCGATTTTCATGGAAAAGGGATATCAGGAAGAATAAGGGGGCTGTTGTCAATGAGTTTTTGACCGTAGGCCATGGAAAACCGGTGTTTTTTACAGAATGATCCTGTTTACACAAATATCACTTCAGCGTCATCATTCCGTAACAGAAGCATGGTGGAATGTGGCTGCTTTGGATTCGATTCCCGTTTCCAGGCAGACAAATACAAAAAGAACTAAATTCATCCATCATGAAACTCAAACTACTCAGTTTGCTCCTGGTCCTCGGGCTTGCCGGAACTTCGGCGGCGCAGGCCAATAATAAGGAGCTGGTTGACCTGCTGGTTTCCAACGGAACCATTAGCCGTGAACAAGCAGACGCCCTGTTAAAGAAAAGCGGACCTTCCGTTACCGCGGGTACGGGTCTGGTCAAGAATCTCCGCATCAACGGACGATTCCACCTGCAACACGATTATCTCTCCTTTGACAACAAGGGAGGCAAGAATCCCGATGATGTGAACCAGATTCTGTTGCGTCGCATTCGTCTGGGAGTGCGCGCGGATATCGGTGAAGGCATGACGGGGTTTGTGAATGCCGAGTTCGGCAATGACGACGCCCGCTTGAGCGATGCGATCATCAGCTACAAGGCCGGTTCTGCCGGTACTTTGACCGTGGGTTACCAGAAGGTAAACTTCGGTGCTGAGGAAAACACTTCTTCCGCCAATATCAAGACTGTGGAACGAGCGTTGGTAACCCGTTACCTGAACGAAAGCAGTAACGGCCGCCGTCTAGGTTTTGGCGCCCGTCATGTGGGTGTGTTCTGGGATGGTCAGTTGGAAGGGGTCGAAGGTCTCGGCTATGGTCTGGC
>CAZYDZ010000135.1:0-4721 GCA_964646535.1 uncultured Opitutaceae bacterium | reverse complement strand
CACTCAGGGCGGCGGCTCGTTCAGCGGCAGCGGTATTAACAACTCGTTGGCGTACTGGGCAAATGTCTACTACACCACCAAGTTTGAAAACGGAGACATCAACCTTGGGGTCAACTTTGGTTACAATCCGGGCGGAAACTCCAAGGAAGCTACGACCACCACTCCCAAGCAGGATAATCATGTGTTCGGCTTCAATCCCTATGTAGTCGTGAACTATGGTGATTTTTCACTGTTGGCTGAATACGTGGGAGCCGAAGTGAAACACGGCAGCCGCGATGGTAAGCACAATGCTTCTCCATGGGGATTCCACGTCATTCCGAGCTATAAGATATCCGATGCGTTCGAAGTGGTGCTGCGTTATTCGCACATTGATACCGATGGTCGTGGGGTCAATCCCAGCGATGGTTTCCGCAACATGAACAGTTCGGGCACCTTCGACAAAGGTAACGCATACTACGTTGGTTTCAACTGGTATATCCGCGGTAACAACGTGAAGTTGAGTTCGGGCTATGAGTACGGCGAGTTTACCGGACGTAACGTGGCTGGTAACGACTTCTCAGGCAGCAACAAGGGCGAAGCTCACGCAGTGCGCACCCGCTTACAATTCTTGTTCTAATCAGGTAAATAACAATCAACAGGTATATGAGAAACGATTTCCACGGGGGCAGGAGGGCACAGGAACAGAAGGTCGACAATCCGCCTGTCATGTGCGCAAATGCCCTTGTGGAAATCACCAAATAAAAAACGATTATGAAGACTAAATACAAAATTCTTTCCGTAATTGGCTTGATGGCCACACTAGCCCTGTCTGCCAAGGCAGATACTATTACCGTTCGTGGTTCCGATACGCTGGGCGCCAAGCTGATTCCTCAGCTCGCTGAGGCGTTCAAGACAAAAAATCCAGGGGTAAATTTCGCAATTGCGGCTGAAGGTTCCTCCACGGGAGTTTCGGCGGTGATTGATGGTACGGCCCTGATCGGACTCTCCAGCAGGGATGTCAAATCCTCTGAGTTTGCCAAGGCGGAATCCAATAAGGTGATCCTGACGCCAACTACGATCGCACTGGATGGAATCGCCCTGATTGTCAATGAATCCAATCCGATTGCAGATATGAATCTGAAACAGGTGGAGTCCATTTTCACGGGTGACGTAAGCGATTGGGCTTCCCTGACAGGTCGTCCGGGAGCCATCAGCATTTACACCCGTAACACGGCTTCCGGAACATTTGCCGTGTTCAAGGAAATGGCAATGGCAAACCGTGAGTATTCTTCACGTGCCCAGATGTTGGCTGGCAATGAGCAGATTGCTTCCGAAGTGGCAAACAATCCGAATGGTATTGGTTATGTCGGGCTCGCCTACATCAATACTCCAGGGGTTAAAGTGGTGACGATTGACGGTGTCCAACCGGAGAACGCCAAGTATTCTCTGGCCCGCCCTCTGTACGTGCTGACCAACGGTTTCCCGACCAATCAGAAAGTGGCTGAATTCCTGAACTTCACACTGAGTGCGGAAGGGCAGCAGATTGTGCGTAGAAACGAGTTTATCCCTCTGCGTTAAAACGGGTTATATAAGTCGATGCCTGGTGGGGTACGACTGAAAAACAGGCCGTACCCCACTTTGGTTTTGGTTTTCTTTGTAGGAGCGGCTTTACGCCGCGATCAGGCCACACCCATTTCGGGTCGCTGCGTAAAGCCGCTCCTACACTGATCCAGAGCCTATAAGATAGGCGCGCGGGGATTTTTTTCGGGAATCCGCTTGAGTGAGGATGAACAGCAAGGCTATGTTTTGGGTCGTTTGCTGGATAGCGGACCGTTGTCCTCAGGGTTCCATCACTATTCAATTTCATATTCATGCCAGAAATAAAAAAGAGCGATTTCAGCGGCAAAGCATTGAGCCGATCGAACAGGTTCCGGTTCATGGGACTGAATTCGGATGATTTTATTCGCTACTTCTTCGGCGGAAATGCCTTTATCGCACTGTTGATCCTGGCATTGATCACGCTGTTCCTGTTCAAGGAAGGGGCAGGCTTTTTTGGACAGTATCAGGAGGATATTGAAGTCTATCAAAAGGGGGGATTGCAGTATGTGGATATCATTGGCGAGCAACTGGGGGACTATACCGCGCTGAAACAGTATTTTGACAGAATACGCGATCAACAAATCAAGAATTTGGCCGATGAGGGGATGGAATTCGCACAGATCCGTAAAAAACTGGAATACGAGTTCGAGTTTGCCGAGAGGATGAATCGTGCGAGTTTCGAACTGGAAGGAGTGGTGAAGGAAATGAGGGATATCGGGCGGCAGACGAAGCAATTGTACGCGAGTAATCAGTCCAATATCCAACGCCGTGATCATTTATTGAAAGAAGGGAAGGCGGACCTGGCAGCCTCTGTGTCGGTGATTCATTTTGATGAAGCATACTGGAAAAGGTTGTTTCAACCGATTCTCGATTTGAAACCCCGTTATCTCCAGGTTAGCAGGGAGTTTGAGCAGAGTCTGGAATTGTTGAAAAAGGAGATGCCGACTACCACAACACTGGCTGGCTACCAGGAAGATCTGCAGCATTTTAGAAAACTGTACCGCCAATACATCGACGGTTTCCCTGAGTACGCACGGAAATTGGATGATTGGCAGCAGTTTGAGCCTGTCTCTTATTTCCGTGTGGTCATGTCATTCCTGTTTGGCAAACGTTGGTTGACGGGAACGACATGGCACGAATTCTACGGTATTTTGCCGCTGTTTTCAGGCTCCATGATGATCGCCATGATCGCGATTAGTATTGCGGTGCCGTTTGGTGTGGGGGCCGCCATTTACGTTAATCAGATAGCTGGTAAGAAAGAACAGGCGGTGGTTAAGCCATACATTGAGTTTGTTGGCGCGTTGCCATCTGTCGTTCTTGGGTTTTTTGGGATCATGGTACTCGGGGCTGAAATTCAGCAGTTGTTCGGATTGGAACAACGTTTGAATGCGTTTGTTGCAGGCTGCTTATTGGCGCTTATGGCGATTCCCACTATTTTCACATTGACCGAGGATGCGCTGAATAATGTTCCCAATGCGTACAAGGAGGCATCGCTGGCGATGGGGGCTACCCGTTTTCAAACTACAATCAGGGTCATTGTACCCACGGCCTTATCGGCCATTATTTCAGCCATACTGCTTGGTTTCGGGCGTGTGATTGGAGAGACCATGGTGGTTTTGTTGGTGGCAGGCAACCGCATCCAGATACCGGATTTCGGCATGGGCCCGGCGGTTATCTTTGAACCCGTTCACACCATGACGGGGATTATTGCTCAGGAATTGCCCGAGGTGGTTAATGGGAGTATCCACTATCGGGCCCTGTTTATGGTGGGTATTGTGCTTTTCCTGATTGCCTTGCTGGTGAACTACATAGCACAGAAAGTAATCCATCGTTTTAAACAGTCGGCAGGCTGAATATATGTAAGCCAATCAATAGATTCGTATGTTTGAACCATCTTCATCTTCCATTTCCACCAAGGCTTCTCCATTTGCGCCCAGAAGCACGCCTGCCAAAAGGCAGCAGAAAGTAGCAATCTGGTTTTTTCGTGTTGTGACTTATTTGATCCTTCTGTTTGTCACTTACATTTTCGCAGATATTGTGTGGAACGGGTCGCGTACTGTGTTTACCAGCAAGGCGCCGTTCATCAATGTGGAGTTTTTTACAGAGTCCCCCCAAACCCTGTACGTGTTTGACTATTACACGGTGAAAACCTCCGCTGGCGAAATGCGAGATGTGGACGCCTCGGAGCTCAATCGGCTTGTACGTGCGGAAAACCGTGCCATAAGCGGAATCGACTACCACCACGGCAAGTTTATTTACAAGCATAGTTACGTGGATCAGCCGCCCTTGGAGCCAGCCGCCTTTTTCAAGTACCTGAAGGAGCAGGATGTTTCTCTGGAATTTGCTGCGTATCAGGAATATGAACTGTCCGCCAAGGAGTTTGATGTGTGGCGTCAGGAGCGAGGGATTGAGCTGGGCAATGTGTTGGGAGCCAAGGCGTACGCGTATTCAGGAGGAGGAATCCTTCCTAATATTGTAGGAACGGGTTTATTGACGATAGGCGCGGTATTGATTGCCCTGATACTCGGTACGATGGTGGCGATCTATCTGAGTGAGTACTCCAAGCCTGGAAGAACCCTTAACATCACCCGTCTTTCCATTCTCAATCTTGCAGGGGTTCCTTCCGTGGTCTTCGGGATTTTCGGTTTTGGCGCCTTTGTTCTATTTTTTGGCTGGAACACCTCCCTTTTGGCGGGCTGTTTCACGCTCGCATTTATGGTGCTGCCGGTAATCATCGCTTCCTGTGAGGAGTCCATGAAATCAATCCCGCAGGGATTTCGTGAGGGCTCCCTGGCGCTCGGCGCCACCAAATGGACGACGATTCGTACCAATGTCATACCCTATGCGTTGCCAGGAATTATGACTTCCTCAATTCTGGGTATTACCCGTGTGGCGGGGGAAACTGCCCCGATTATGTTTACCGCCGCTTATGCTTCTACAAACGGCATGCCATGGGATAAAGGATTCTGGCAGATGTTCATGGAACCAGTGATGGCACTGCCTTACCACATATATGTGGTAAGCCTGAAGATCCCGCAGAATGAATATACCGAGAAGATGCAATATGGCACTTCGTTTGTATTTATCCTGTTGGTGGGGGCCATTGCGGCCACTTCCATTTACCTGCGCTCCCGCGCGCGCAA
>CAZYDZ010000134.1:0-6255 GCA_964646535.1 uncultured Opitutaceae bacterium | reverse complement strand
GGGAAAAACAGCGATTACCTCGCGAAACTAGCGATATTCGCCAGTGACCCATGATATAGGAGCGGCTTTATTGCACCAACCATCGCTTCACGGTATATTTTTCTACAACAGAGAGGTCAAGCGATACACCTATGCCCGACACCTGCGGGACTTGCAACCATCCAGAGCGACAGAATTTCACCTCAGGAGAGACAATATCCTCTGCATAAGTACGTAGTGGCGGAGACAAATCGCCTGCGATAGAGAAGCCCGGCAAGGAAGCCAACGCAATGTTGTGGGAGCGTCCCACTCCCAATTCAAACATCCCCCCGCACCACACTGGAATGTTCTCTTGCAAACACAGGTCATGGATTGCCTTGGCTTCGCTCAGGCCACCCACGCGGCCAGGCTTGAGATTGATCACGCGACAACTGCCCATTTGCAAAGCCTTCTGCGCATCCGCCAGCGAAACAATTCCCTCGTCCAGGCACAATGGCGTCTCCATTTCCGACTGCAAACTGGCGTGCCCTGCAAAATCAACCGCTGCCAAGGGCTGTTCTACCATTAACAGACGATATGAGTCCAACCTCCGCAACAGAGCTGCATCCGCCAGCGTGTACGCGGAATTCGCATCCACCATCAATGGCAAATCTGCCCATTCACTACGGATCGCATCCACCAGCTTTTCATCAAAGCCTGGCTTAATCTTCACCTTCACTCTGCAATACCCCTCACGTACAGCATCGCACACGCGTTGCAGCACGGATTCCACCGAATCGGCGATACCAATACTCACACCCGTCTCAACTTCCTGACGAACACCCCCCAATGCCTGTGCCAGGGAAACTCCCTGACATCTGCAATACCAGTCCCACACCGCCCCCTCTAATGCAGCAACAGCCATTCGATTCCCATTCTGCAAGGGCCACCGCTTCGTTACCTCGTCAGGATGATGACACACCGTGTGACAGAAATCAGGCGCATATTGTAACAACATTTTCCATACACTCAGCGGAGTCTCTTCACTGTAAAATGTTCCAGGCAAGGCGACACTTTCGGCATACCCTTCCATCCCTTCTCCGCGCACACAAACCAGGGTTGTCTCACGCTCGCGCCAACGCCCGAAACTCGCCTCAAAAGGGGTCCGCATCGGAACTCGCAATGCCCGCAACTCGATTTGCTCAATCACCATTTTGACAATCTTGAATAATGGTCATCCCAGAATGTCACTGAGTTAAGGCCTGTATCAATGATTTTCATAGACCTCCTACATCACGGAACCACTGGCAACACATGCTATCCTCTCTCATGCGAGGCGAATTGGCGGCCGCCCCGCCCTATCCCGAATCCAGTTGATCGACTGAAACACCGACTTGCGGGAAACCAGCCAGAGCAACCAACGCTCTTTTCCTGGAAAATCCATCAAGGCCAACCCCATTAATACAGTCAGAACCCCCTGTCCAGGTAGCACCAACATCAATATTCCAGCGATCAGAAAAACCACCCCCAACAGATTCTTCCCAATCTTCAAAACGATACTCCATATTCTTTGATGAACCAGCAATGTCATGCGCTCTGCCCTGCGGTGCAGAAAATAATCTTCGGGCATGCGTACCAGTAGCCAGGGAATAACAATCAATGTCGCCAGAAATGTCACCAGGGAAAGTGAACCCAACCACCACAACAGGGAATCGTGCGAGCGTATCCACTCCAGCAGACTTTCCATATTCGGCCATACTGTATCAAGGCGCTATGCGGGTCGATTCTGAATTCACGGTTGGGAGCGACTCCACTCAGGGCTGGATCGATCCAGGATTGTCGGCGTGATATAGGCGACCAGGTTGCGCTGGATTTTCTCTTTTTCCGTACTGCGAAAAAGAAACCCCAATAGCGGCAAATCACCCAACAAGGGAATGGAACTGTGAACCTCCTTCTCGCCCTCTTCACGCAGTCCACCAATAGCCAGCGTATAACCCGACGGAACCACAACCGAGTATGCGTACGTTCTACGAGCCGTTATCGGGTATGGGCGATCCCCTATCTTCTGCTCCCCCACCTGATTCGATACCACAATGGACACATCCAATTGAACCGCCTCCTCGTCCCAACCATAGATCCCTCCAGGCACAATCTGCGGTATCACATCCAGGAAAAAGCCGATTTCTATATACTCGGTCTGTTGAACGGAAGAGGTGGACACGCTGGATGTCGTTGATGAACTGCCTGTCTGTATCGGTAACTCGGTCACTGTTTCAAAACGCACAGGCCTGCGGTTCAAGGTCACCGCAATCGGATCGTTGACCACACGGCTATCGCCATGGCTTCGCAAGAAATTCAACGTCCAGGAAAAGTCTCCTGCCGACAACAGCGCGGTATCCGCGCGGGAGGACATCCACTCCACAGATTCGACAACCGTTTCATCCATGGTGCCGACACCCGCATAAGAACGATTCTTTGCCCAGGACTGCTGAAACTCACGGCTTAACCCACCCACACCAAAACGGACCCCTGATACACCCGACCAATCCACTCCCTCTCTCAGTTGATCTGGTCGGGACGACTCCACAATCAATGCCTGTATCTTTACCAGCTTCTGTCGTTGATCCACCACTTTCAAATATTGTTCCACCATTCGATGGTGTGCCTTTGTGGCAATGACCAGCAATGACGACGTCTCCGCTATGTAAAACACCTGACCACCAGCCGAGACAGGACTAGAGGTTCTTTTTTTGGCAATGGCTACCACTGGAATAAATGATGCAACGGAAGAAATATCCTGCTCTGCCTGCCAGTTTGCATCCACAGGCATTTGCAACAAATTGCGGATGTCTTCCACGATTCTCTCCCGATTCCCATTAAAAACACCCTCTGTTCCACGCCCCTCTCCCCCTGACGCACCGCGTACCGCCCCTGATACAGAAGGCGGACGAATATCCACCGCTGAACCGTCTGAAAACAGCAATTGATAGGTGCGTGACACCAACTGCTGCGTGTCTTCTTCATAAAAGTCCCACGCCCCGTCCTGATATGCCATGCAAAACCCATACTGGCGCGACAAAAGCTGCAACACGCGATATGGGCTGGTCTTCACCCGCAAGGTGACTTCCTGAGCAAAAAAATCCCCGTCGGGAGCGATATAATGCATCTTACAGGCTTCTGCCAACGCCTGAATCACCAGCCCGAGGGGAGCCTGCTGAAAAACCAGTTCCTGGTCCTCCAACCATTCCAGGCGTCTTCTCTCAAGCAGACCCAAAGAGCGGGCACTGCCGTCGATCACTGGAAATGGAGATTCCTCTTGCTCCCTGTCTACAGGGATCACCTGCCCACCCTGCCGATCCACACTTTCACCCTCCTGTACCAATACGGGAATGACGTGCACGGAAGAGGCTTCCTGTCCGAGCAGACTGCACACAGTCCACATGATTCCCCAACACATTACTATGTTCATAATCTTCATAAATACTCACATTTCAGCTATTGATTGACGCAGAAACTCCAGCCCTGGCAGCACTGCCGCAATCACCACAAACAAAATCAACACAAAGACGAAGGAAAGCAGCACGGGCTCCAACAGTCTGGGGAGCGAAGCCGAACGCACTTCCAATATCTCCTCCAAATTGTCCACATACTTCTTGAGTGGCTCCAACAAGTCTCCCGTATCAGATACGCTGCTGATAAACATCGCCAGCTCGACGCCCTCAGGAATCGTTTTGCGGTGCGCCTGCAAAAGATCCTCCAAACTCCGCCCTTCCGACAGGCCAGAGGCCAACTCGGAAAAATAACCTGAGTACGCACTGTGCCTGGCCACCCGACTACATATCAGCAGTGAAGAGGTCAACGGCCTGCCTGCGCTCAACAAGATCAATAATGCCTGCAACGGCCTCAAGAGCAGCATCCCGCTTACCATTGTCCCCAATTGGGGTATTTTCACCAACATCCGCAGCCCCGCCTGGCTGTTCCAATACTTTCGAAACGATATCCAGACCACCACTGAAAATACGACCAGCACACACCAAAACCATAGTTTATCCCAGGAAGAACTGATCTTCAACATCCACCCGGTAATCTGCGGCAACTCATATTTCGCATCCACAAACACCTGTTCCACCTCGGGCAAAACCATTGTTCCCAACCCAAAGAAAGCCGCTACTCCCAGCATCAACAACAATAACGGATAAGCGATGCTTCCCAGCACCTTGCGAACCAACGAGCGGCGGGCAGACAGTCTTCTGGCAATCAAGCGCAATACTTCAGGCAAACGTCCCGACTCTTCACCCGAAGAAATCATACTGACTAACTCTGTGGAAAAACCTCCCGCGTCCTGCATCGCCTGCGACAGACTCTTGCCCTTGCGCGCCATATCGTGGGCAATTGCCGCCGTAACACCAAGCGCATGAGGACAGGCAAGTCTTGTAAAAACCCTGCATAACCCGCGTTCCAACGGCAGGCCAAACATCATGGAGGATTCCAGGGTATCGAAAAACACCAGTTGGTCCGACAGACTCAGTGACTCTCCTTGATTCACCCCGGACAACCATCTTCTCCATAAGGGAGCCTCGTGAACACGCATGTTTTCACCTGGGAACAAGACCATTGCCGCACAGGCGACCTCACGGGTTTCCGCCCATACGCATACGGAACGGCTGCCACCGCCCCGCTCACGAACCATGATTTGGTACAATACCTTTTCCCGTATATCTCTCCTCACACTCATAATCCTCCCATGTATCTCCATATAAATCCGCCTGAGACAGGGATATTTCCCCGCCAATGACCCGCCGCAAAGCATCCTCGTACAGGGTGGGAAACCCCGACTCCCGAGCCGCCCGATCCACACCAAACAGGTTTTCCATCCTTGTGGAAGCAATGGCCTGGGCAATCCTGCGGGAAACAGGCACCATTTCCATCAGGACCACCCGACCACTATACCCTGTTCCCTGACAACGGCTGCAGCCCGTTGGTTCATATATGAATTCAGGCCGTTGCAGTCCCCTGATCCTGAAGCGTTCACTCCAAATGCCACTCTCTTCCTCGTCAAACGTGCGCTTTCTCCTGCACATCGGACACAACCGTTTCACCAAACGCTGCGCCTGTAACAATAATAGAGAGTGGGACAGTATCTCTGCGTGTACTTCCAGTGACATCAGGCGATGAATGGCTCCTGTAGCACTCTCCGTATGCAGTGTGGAAATCACCAGATGACCTGTTAAGGATGACTCCATCGCAAGTTTTGCCGTATCTGGATCACGTATCTCACCCAGGAATAAAATATCAGGGTCCTGCCGCACGTATCCTTTGCGAAACTCCTGAATAGTCATCCCCCGCAATGGATCCAGTTGCGTCTGATTAATGTTTTCCAGCTCGTATTCAATGGGATCCTCCAGCGTGATAATATTGTGATCCCTCGTTGCCAGCTCGCCAAGCAGACTGTAAATCGTAGTCGTCTTGCCCGACCCAGTAGGTCCCGTTATCAGAATCAATCCCTGAGGTCTGCTGATTGCGTGACGCAACATGGCTATCTGCAGCACAGAAAAACCGAGATTTTCCAGCTTCCCATAAATCACCCCATCTCTGGGAAGCAGGCGCAGCACGACTTTTTGTGTCGCCTGTTGGCGCGAATGATTGCTGACAGGGACGGCGCTGACCCGAACATTGACCATATTGCCCTCCATTCGCAGGGCAAACGCACCATCCTGACGAACATGAAAGTTTGCCTGATCCATGCCTGCCACTCCTTTCAGTACGCTCACCAGAGATCGTTGTGCGTCATCAGATAAAACCAGCAAGGGAACCAGTGAACCATCCTTGCGGATTCTCACCCGCCCTTCTTCCACATGGACATCGGAAGCCCCTGACAACAACGCACTGGACAACACATAACGCAGTCTGGTTTCCGTAGACACGTCCGCCTGATGAATGTTTTCCTGTTCCCCATCCTCCCGTTGCAATACCCATACGGTTTCATTTTGTTCCTGATTCTCCGCATACTGCCCAACAACCTCACGCTCCACATTGCGGCGCGCCTCAATAATCTGCAATCTGTCCGTAAGGGCTAATGCGTATCGCCTGCCTTCCATGCGTCCGCGCAGACGATCCATGAACAGGGTGTTCGGCACCCCAGCAACGGCAATCCAGCAGACTCCGTCACAGGAACGCAACATCACCGCATCATGCCTGCTCAGAAACGTTCCCAATCCCGGCTGATCAGGCATGATAGATACACTGGAAAGATCCACGACAGGTTTCCCCTCCAACACATGCGCAAGAAATATATCC
>CAZYDZ010000133.1:0-6297 GCA_964646535.1 uncultured Opitutaceae bacterium | reverse complement strand
GCCTGAAACTAGAGCCCCGCAATGCCAGCGCATGGGATCTCTTGAGGCATCTGGCAGCGACACAGGAAAACAAACAGGAAGAAAAGGAAGTCTTGGTGGAAGCCATGGGAACCATGCAACGGTTTCCCGACTGGCATAACTATTTTCGCATGGAATTATCCCAGTGGTGGCTACAGCAGAATAAACCCGAGGAAGCCTTTCAGGAATGGCAATTGCTGATTCGCCGCCAGCTTGCCAACCGCCCCGACCTCGCCGTTACTAACATGGCCGACTTCCTGGTCTCCATGCACTCCACGGTTTCCCCTGAAGAATTCCAGCGCTACACCAAACGCTCCCTCAGCCAGGCCAGTAAAAAAGTACCCGATATGATTGCCGTGCAGGATCTGCTGGTTCCCGTATGCGACAGTTTACAAAGAGCCGATAAAACGGACGACGCACTGGCCTTCCTTGAAAATTTCAAGGAGGTATTCAAGCTGAGGCCCGATTCACAGGCGTACTACGCCGTCACCCGTATGGAACGGGCAATGCACGGCAGACCCACCTGGCGCTAGTCTAAAACCGGTATCGACGATTTTCTTTGTGGGAGCGGCGATTAGATCACTCCCACTCAATCGTGCTCGGCGGCTTGGAGCTGATATCCAGCACGACCCGGTTGACGCCGCGCACCTCATTAATAATACGGGTCGATACTTTTTGCAAAAACTCATGTGGCAGACGTGCCCAATCCGCAGTCATGGCATCCGTACTCTCCACAATACGCAATGCAATCACATAGTCATAAGTACGTTCATCACCCATGACACCAACTGTACGCACGGGAAGAAACACCGCAAAGCTCTGCCAGACTTTGTAATAGTAGTCCGATTTTTTCATCTCATCCAACAGGATGGCATCCGCTTCGCGCAGCATCTTCAGACGGGCCTCCGTCACCTCTCCTGCCACGCGTACCGCCAATCCGGGACCTGGAAATGGTTGACGCCACAATACTTCCTTCGGCAAACCAAGCTCTGCCCCCAGTGCGCGCACTTCATCCTTGAACAGTTCGCGCAGCGGCTCCAACAGCTTGAGCTTCATGCGTGCAGGCAAGCCTCCCACGTTGTGGTGGCTTTTTATCAGCGCCGCCGGATTGCCGTCGATCGGTACGCTCTCAATCACATCGGGATACAAAGTCCCCTGCGCCAGGAAATCAACATTGTGCAGGCTCTTGATTTCCTTTTCGAAGACCTCCACAAAGGTGCGCCCGATAATTTTCCGTTTTCTCTCAGGATCGGTAACACCCTTCAAACGCTTCAAGAACAGAGGTCCTGCCTTGGCAGTGCGCAAATTCATGTGAAAGTTGCGACGAAACAGATCTTCCACGGACTTGCGTTCATTCTTACGCAACAACCCGTTGTCCACAAACACACAGGTCAATTGATCCCCAATCGCACGGTGAATCAATGCCGCAGCCACTGACGAATCCACGCCGCCGCTCAAACCGAGAATCACATGGCGATCCTTCACCTGCGCACGGATATCCTCGATCGCTTTCTCCACATAATTCGCCATCAGCCAGTCGCCCTTGCAATTACAAATGCGATACAGGAAATTGCGAATTAACTCAGTACCGCCTTCGGAATGAGTTACTTCGGGATGGAACTGCAAGCCATAGAACTGCCGCTTCATATCGGCTACTGCCGCATAGGGAGAGTTTTCTGTCACGGCCAGCACCTCAAATCCAGCAGGAAGAGCCGTTACCTTGTCGCCATGTGAATTCCACACGCGCAAACGGTTCGCCAGACCCGCAAACAACTTGCCCTTTTTCTTCACGTTCAGCGTACCATGACCGAACTCGCGCTCTTTACTCGGAGCCACTCCTCCCCCCAGTACGTGACCCAGCAACTGCAATCCATAGCAAATTCCCAGAATAGGGATACCAGCTTTAAAAATAGCCGTGTCAGGCTTTGGCGAACGATTTCCCAAAACACTGGAAGGCCCGCCAGACAGGATAATTCCGCTCGGCTTGAGCTTTTGCAATTCTGACCAACGGGTGTTGAACGGGTAAATCCTGCAATACACATTGCACTCGCGCACACGACGCGCAATCACCTGCGTGTACTGGGAGCCAAAATCAAGAATCGCAATAAAGTCAGACATAAGAAAAAAATGAATGTGAACGAAAGAGAGGACTGCGCACAAGGATTATCTGTGAAGAAATAACAGGGATAATAAGGTTAAAAATGCAGGCGCAGGTTGTCGTAATGGCAGTCAGGACAAGAAACCATATCCTTGTTGTGCGGCCCCCGATAAACCTTGCCGCAACGAATACAGACGTAAATTGCACGATTCCGCAGCGGCTCATATTGACTCAGTCCACGCCGTTCGTACCAGTACCACAAAGCCGCAATACCAGTCAGAAAAATCAACAACAGCAGACTTACTACTCCAGTCAAAGTCATCGCTTCATTCTCATGCGCGGGCCATCAAAAGCATTCCCTCTAAAACAAGCAAACGAGCCCATGCGGACTCGTTTGCCAAAAAACTCTTGCACTGTGAACAGGGCGTCAGGACTGCTGCGAATCTTCAGCATTGCCTTCCGCTACCTCAGGAGCTTCTGCTGCCTGAACCTGTGCAACCGCCTTGCTCTTCGCAGGCGACTTACGGCGGCTCTTGCGATAACCTTCGTCCGAAGCTGCCACCAATTCGATCAATGCCAGCTCAGCCGCATCTCCCTGGCGTTGGAAACCCAGCTTGTAAATACGGGTGTAACCGCCTGTACGATCAGCAAATTCCGAAGCCTTCTCGTCGAACAGAAGATGCACTGCCTTCACGTTGCGCAGCTTGGCAAGCGCCTGGCGGCGGTGATGCAATGTCCCCTTCTTGGACAGAGTGATCACTTTTTCAACAAAAGGACGCAACGCTTTGGCTTTGGCCAAAGTCGTCTCAATTCGTCCGTGCAGGATCAGGGATGATGCCAGATTCGCCAGCAAGGCGGAACGGTGCTCCTTTTTGACCCCAAGAGTATGTGTATGCTTGTTATGACGCATGAAATAAAACGAGATAAAAGATTAGGAAGCAGAAGCGTCGGAACGGGTTTCGATCAGACGTTCATCGATATTCATCCCCAACGACAAGCCGAGCTGCTCCAGCTTCTGCTTGATTTCATTAAGGGACTTCTTACCGAAATTGCGGTACTTCAACATTTCCGACTCCGACTTGAGGGCCAACTCACCCACAGTCGTAATATTAGCGTTGTTCAGGCAGTTCGCAGCACGAACGGAAAGCTCGATTTCATTCACGCTCATGTTCAACAGCTTGCGCAAACGATTCTGCTCTTCGTTGACCTCGGCGACATCCGCTTCAAACTCCACCTGTTCCTGGCTGACGTGGTCAAACACCGCCAGATGGTGCTTCAGGATGGATGCCGCATGTTTCAACGCATCGTCAGGAGTCACACGACCATCAGTGGAAACTTCCAGGATGATCTTGTCGTAATCCGTCATCTGTCCCACACGGGTATTTTCAACCGACAGCTTGACTTGTGTTACTGGACTGAACAGGGAATCAATCGCGATCACACCGATCGGCTGATCTTCCTTCTTGTTTTCCTCACCCGGGCAGTAGCCGCGGCCAACCTTGATTTCCAGCTCCGCATAGAAGCGCTGATTACGATCCAAATGAGCAATTACCTGCTCTGGATTGATAATGGAAACACCAGGGGCAAGCTGAATATCCGCCGCCGTTACAGGTCCCTCGCGCGTTACGTCAATCACAGCACGGGAACTCTCACGACTTTCGGAGACCACCAGAATTTTCTTCAGATTGAGGATGATGTCTGTCACATCCTCGACCACGCCATCGACACTCTGAAACTCGTGAGCCACTCCTTCGATCTTCACGGAAGAGATTGCCGCCCCTTCAATGGAGCTGAGCAACACACGGCGCAGGGAATTTCCTATGGTGTATCCATAGCCCGCTTCAAACGGCTCTGCCACAAATGCAGCATAAGTCGGCGTAGCGGTTTCTTCGTTTCTAATCAGCCTGTTAGGCAATTCAAATTTACCGAGCCTTTTGATCATAGCATTGCGAGGGTTGCAGGATTAACGACTGTAAAACTCTACAATCAACTGTTCATTGATGTCACCAGCCTGGATTTCTTCACGTTGCGGCAGACGGTTGATCGTCGCACGCAGTGCGTCTGCCTGCAGGGAAATCCATTCTGGCACATTGCGAAAACGATTGTCCTCCAGAGTGCGGGAAGCCAACTGACGGGAAGAAGAGGATTCGCTAACTTCGATGACGTCTCCAGGTTTCACACGGAAGCTGGGAATATCCACCTTCTGACCATTGACACGCACGTGTCCATGAGTCACAAACTGGCGGGTGGCGGCGCGGGTCTTGCCCATACCGAGCAAGTACACCACATTATCAAGACGGACTTCAAGCAACTGCAGGAAGATTTCCCCGGTAACGCCGCGGGTCTTCTTCGCCTGTTCAAACGTCAGACGAAACTGCTTTTCAGTAAGACCGTATGTGTAACGCAGCTTCTGCTTCTCGTTCAGACCGAGGGAATAGTCACTGGTTTTACGACGCAGACGCGGACCGTGAATTCCAGGCGCGTAAGATTTGCGCTCAAACGCCTTGTTGGAAGGGAAGATGGCAATGCCGAAACGGCGATTGATACGAGTAGTTGGACCTGTATAACGTGACATGTACGAAAAAATCTAAGGGTTAAACACGACGGCGTTTGGGAGCGCGACAACCATTGTGCGGCACAGGAGTCTTGTCCACAATCCCCGTCACTTCCAGGCCAATCGCCTGCAAAGCGCGGATCGCCGAATCACGGCCCATTCCAGGACCCTTGATATGAACTTCGACTTCCTTCAAACCGTGCGCCATGGCAGCGCGGGCGGCTTCCTGTGTCACCACCTGGGCAGCATACGCGGTGGACTTGCGGGAACCGCGGAAATTACACTTTCCCGCGCTGGACCAGGAAATCACATTTCCCCTCTGGTCGGAGATGCACACCTTGGTGTTGTTGAATGTGGCCAATACGTGTGCCACACCTGAAGCAATATTCTTGCTTCCCTTCGCACGACGAATCTTGACCGCACCGAGATCTTCCGAAAGAAGATCCTTGGCAGTCGGTTGGGAGGGACGCTCTGGAGCCGCAGCATCGGCAGCTTGATCAACAGCAGGAGCGGCTTTGGCAGCCGCCTCTTCAGGGGAAGTCTTTTTATCTTCGGACATGAGTTCGATTTAAAGGTTATTTCTTGGCAATCACGCCTACGGTCTTGCGGGTGCCCTTGCGGGTGCGGGCATTGGTGTTGGTGCGCTGTCCGCGTACGGGAAGGCCACGGCGATGGCGAATCCCACGGTAGCAGTTGATCGCCTGCAAACGCTTCAGGTTGCCAGCGATATCGCGACGCAAGTCCCCTTCCACCAAATACTTGTTTTCCGCAATCAGAGTAGCAATGGTATTCAACTGCTCTTCAGTCAGATCGTTGGCACGCAGACCTGGATCAAAACCTGCGGTCTTGACCAGAAAATCGGCCCGCTTAGGTCCCACGCCATAGATGTACCTGAGCGCGTATGGGAGCTTTTTGTTACCTGGAATATCAACACCGAGAATTCGTGGCATAATTGCTGGAAGAATGAAAGTTAAGTCCTGTTTTCGAGGAAAATTGTTTAGACTAACAAATTTTTTCGTTTTGTGAAGCTCTTTTTTTCGACAAGGTCAAAATTTCGGGTTCACCGTCTGTTACCAGAACCGTATGTTCAAAGTGAGCCGCTGTTTTACCATCACGGGTAACCGCTGTCCAGCCATCATCCAGCATGCGTATGGCCGCGTCACCCATGTTCACCATAGGCTCAATGGCCAGGGTCATTCCTTTGCGAATCGGGGGGCCAGACCGTTTGGAGCCAAAATTGGGGATCTGCGGCGGCTGGTGCATGCTTTTGCCCACCCCGTGTCCGACGAAGTCGCGAACTACGGAAAACCCTTGTGACTCGACGCACTGCTGCACCGCATTGGACACGGCGCCTACCCGATTCCCAACCTTCGCTTCGCGAATTCCCTTGTACAATGCATCCTCGGTGACCTTGAGCAGGCGCTCCACTTCCTGGCTGACCACACCTACCCGCACCGTGCGCGCATTGTCGCCGATCCAGCCGTTGTAGTCCACACAGACATCGAGGGTGATGATATCGCCTTCGCGCAACACCCGTTTCAGGGTGCCAATACCGTGAATGACCTCATCATTTACAGACAGGCAGGTATAGGCGGGAAAAACCAGTGCCCCATGCCGCTATTGGTAG
>CAZYDZ010000132.1:427-6300 GCA_964646535.1 uncultured Opitutaceae bacterium | reverse complement strand
ACAACCCGCTCCGCACCCGAGAAATTGATTTCGTCCAACCCGTATATTTTCAACAATGGCAGGACGTCCGTATCCTGTTGTGGACAGATTTTTTCAGGCTCGGCGTGCATGACTGCGTCAAGCACATTGCGCACCATGCCAGCGTCCCCGGTAGCACCGAGGAGCGCTTCATTCTCTCGACAAAAATACCAGTGACCCGAGTTTAATATCCAGTCTGTAGATACCTTCAGCGGAGCCGTAGGAAACCTGACAATTTTCCCTTTACTGATTACTATGGGAATCCACGCGAATGGGGAATAATCGTTGATCATGGCGCCTTCCGCCATGAAGACATAATCATACGAATTTCCCTGCCAGCGTGGATATTCATCATCTAACGAAAGTTCGTGAGAACGAAACCATTCCCTGATAAGCGTGCCCTTGTTTTCAATCTCATGGGTAGTTTGATCCAGAAAGGCAGGGACTTGTAGCAAATAAATGGGGTTCAGGTGGACACCCTCCTGATCTTGCCAGTGTAACGGCAACTGTTCGGGAAATGGAAATGTGGCCCTGCGCGACATGATGGTTTGTGCGGGAAGATAATGAAGCCGCTTTTCATAATGTTGTTTTTCGTGGTTGTCCTGAAACAACCGCCACATGTGACGCTGTTGCAAGAGGGGTATTTGCCATCGCTTTTCCCAGTATCGGTAGACATGCAGCGCGATCCGCCATTGTTGCCAGGTGGAAGTATTCAAAGTGAAACGTCGACCTGCGGCAGGATTTAATAAGCCAGCCGCAACCCTGCTACTGGTTAGCCCCCGACCGAAATCAACCACTGTAACCTGATGCCCGCGACGAATACCTTCCAGTGCCAGATGGCTCCCGCACAGCCCCTGGCCGATGATCAGCAAACGTTTTGCATTGGCCTTCAAACAAAAGAACTATACGGGGACAACCTCTTTTTCGCAAGGAGATAGGCCAATTAGTATAATTTTTCCAATAATTCCACCCTACCCCAGGACAGCGGCCAGATAAGGACTGGCTGGCTGATAATGCAACAGGTCAACCCATTGTCTGGGAATGGGATACGGATTCCATTCAGGATGAATGGAGAGCGCTGCGCCAATCGATGTTGCCTGGGGTAATGAGGCGGCAGATACATGTATGTCAGGAAAGGCCGATGCCAACAGCGACATGAAAATCTGGTTTCGTCCAAACCCTCCGTCGACAAAAATTCGGGTGACCCGTGTATTCCGCAGAACACGACACAGCGCATAATATTGTGCCGCGACAAGATCCAGTATCAACAAGTGGTAGGCCTCTTCCCCGCTGGCGAGTTCATCCAGGCAACGCTTGCCAAATACCGTAAGTCCTGTCACTGGATCCTGATCAGAAGAGAGGGTAAAGCGTTTCAACAGGCGTTCCACGATATCCACATTGCAGGACAAGGAGGGATAAGACTCTGGCGATTGGCCGAAATGGTGTGCAATCCTGTTCAACTGCTGCTCGTGTTCGTGGCCTGCAAATAAGCGTGATGCTTTTACAGGGTTGCCCTGGTAATCCATATAACAGAGACAGTCGAGCTGCAGATCCTCCCGAGTCAGGGGGGTGGAGTCAAACGGGTTCAATGCGATGCACCAGGTACCCGTGGATAATAGAACGAACGGGTCTTCATTACTGACCAGATAAGGGATTAATGCAGAGGAGCTGTCGTGCAGGCCAACTCCCACAACACACTCCCAGGGCAGATTTTTTGCGGGATATACCGTGTTGGAAGCCACAATAGGAGCGAGCTTGCCTTCCAGCATCTCCTTCCTCACCCATGTATGATATTGTCGTTTGGAAAAGCTCCACAATTGGGTGTGACATCCGATGCTTGTCAGGTCTGACACTCGTTTACCCGAGATCAGCCAGGACAGGTATTGCGGCAGATGAAGGGCGGTATGCAGGCGTTCAAAACGTTCAGGCTGCTGTTGGCGCAGGCGGTAGAGCTGCATTCCCGCATTGAGGCTGCCAAGCACTGGCGACGCGGTTTCCGCAGCCACGGTTTCCCCGCCTCCGTAACGGGGATAAAACTCTTCCATTAACTCATCTGGATACGGTTTCAGGTAGTTGTACAGAGGTGTCAGCGGACGGCCCTGTTTATCCAGATATACCAGACTGGCGCCATAGGCGGTAATCTGGATTGCGCGAACGTCAAACTGCGGCAACTCTCCCAGTCCAGCCAGCGAGTTCAGTACAAACGACTGCAACTTGTCCAGATCCTCACATGGGTCACCATCTTCATCAACGACCTCGGGAAACCGTTCGGTGTGTTCATGAACAATATTGTACTCCTGGTTGAGAAGGAACAGCTTCTTGTTGGTTTTGCCGATATCCAACAAGGCGATGACAGGAACCTTTTTCACCATCACAATCCTGTTGCGACGACCTTGTCTCCCCGTTTTTGAATCAACTGTCTGCGTACGGTATGGTCGCGAAAGAAGCGCAGTGGCTGTAACGCGCCGCCTGCACGCAAGCGGGACTCTGCCACCAAAGGTCGGACGTCGGTGCGAAATGCCTGTTGCAGGACTTCCTGTGCCAGCGTGACATCGTTGCTCTCCCTGGCTGCCGCCAGAGCCTGGCGATCCACCAGCAATGCCTGCGCGTAGGAGATTAAAATCGCCTCTACAGATTGTAACAAATCTTCCAGCGGATCCTTTAGATTATGCGAAGCATCAATCATCCAGCCCAGATCGCGCGCATGATTCATCCCGCGGGCATCCATGCCGTCCACCAGTTCATTAAAGATCAGGAATAACTGATAAGGCTTGATACTGCCCGCCGTGAGGTCGTCATCGCCATACTTGGAATCGTTGAAATGAAATCCACCCAGCTTACCTTCCATCAACAACAGGGAAACGATCTGCTCAATATTCGCATTGGGTAAATGGTGCCCGAGGTCTACCAGCGTGTAGGCTTTTTCGCCGAGCTTGCTGGCGTACAGCAGGGATTGCCCCCAGTCTCCCACCGACATTGAGTAGAAATTGGGTTCGTACGCCTTGTATTCCACAAAGATTTTCCAATCGGCTGGCAGTGCCTTGTAAACAGTCTGCAAGCTTTCCAGGGTGTTCTCAAAGGCTTGGCGGAAGTTGAGTTGACCTGGAAAGCATGAACCGTCCGCAAGCCATACCGTTATGGACTTTGAACCGAGTTTTACCCCGTGTTCGATTACTTCGATATTGTGATCCACTGCCTGTTTTCTTACCGCTGGATTCACATGCTGCATGGACCCGTACTTATAGCTCAAGGATTGTCCAGATTGATCCTGAAAGGTGTTCGAGTTCATCGCGTCGAACGCCAAGCCGTATTCATGGGCCAGTTCGCGAATCGCCTGATAGTCGCGCGGAATATCCCATGGGATGTGCAGTGAGATCGCGCCACTGGAGCGGTTTAACGCGTGAAGCAGGCCGACATCCTGGATTTTCTCCTCCAGACTACCAGGCTCTCCCGCACCAGAGAAGCGTCCGAAACGAGTGCCGCCCGTACCAAGAGCCCAACTGGGAATCGCTATTTGAAACTCGATCAGCTTCTCCAGAATATCTTCAGCGTTGGCAATATCAGCAACCAGCGTATCGAACTGACGCCGATGTGAGGATTCAAGAGTACGGTTGTGATCGGTGATTTGTTGCAGATCAATTTTCATGAAAAAAAACGGAATGGATGTAGTGTTTGTATATTTATCTCACGAAGGCTGCGGCCACGCCGCCGTCTACGTTCAATACATTGCCAGTGGATTTGTTCAATAATCCACTGACGAATGCAAAGCAGGCATTGGCAATGTCCTGCGGCAGAATGATTTCATTGAGCAGAGTCCTCTTGGCGTAATATGCAGGCAGTTCGCTGACAGAAATCCCGTATGCCTTGGCACGTCCTTCCGCCCACCCGCTTTGCCATATCTTGCTGTCTGCGATCACCGCATCGGGATTAACGACATTCACACGAATTCTGTCGCTGCCTAATTCAGCCGCGTTCAGGCGGCTGAGATGTAACTGTGCCGCTTTGGCAGAGCCATATCCCGCGTTATTGGGCCCCGATACCAGGGCATTTTTACTGACGATGTTCAGGATATCACCACCAATTCCCTGTTTTTTCATGATGGCTACGGCTTCCTGAGTCACCTTGAGCTGCCCCTTGACGAGTACGTCGTAGAGCAGGTCCCAGTCTTTGTCCGTGTGCTCCAGCAACGGCTTGGAAATCGACAGTCCAGCACAGTTGACAATGATATCCACACCGCCAAACGCCAGGGAGCCCGCTGCAAATGCGGCAGCTATGTGATGACTGTTCGTGACGTCCAGCAATGCACTGATATGGGTGTCACCACCAAATTTTTGTGAAAATTCCTGATTGGCCTGCTGTAACCGCTCCGCGTCATTATCATTTAAGATGACACATGCGCCTTCCTGGGCAAAACGGGTGGCGATCGCCTTGCCAATACCACCGCCACTGCCTGTGACTAGGGCGATCCTGCCAGAGAGAGGCTTTGGCTTCGGCATCCGTTGCAGTTTGGCTTCCTCCAACAGCCAGTACTCGATATCGAATGCTTCCTGACGCGGCAGGGATGTATATTCAGAGATGGCTTCCGCCCCCTTCATTACCTGAATGGCATTAGAGTAAAATTCAGCAGCAACCCGTGCGGTTTGCTTATCCTTGGCAAACGAGAAAAGACCGATTCCTGGATATAGAATAATCACAGGATTCGGGTCTCTCATGGCGGGGCTGTTCGAATGCCTGCAACTGTCATAGTAATTCTGATACATCTGACGGTAGTCGGCAAACACGGGAGACAGACGTGATTTCAGGGAGTCCACATCGGTCAGGTCTTCATCGGGGGATAAATCCAACACCAATGGGCTGATTTTGGTACGCAGGAAATGATCGGGACAACTGGTGCCCATTGGAGCCAGGCGTTGCAAATCTTTCGAGTTGATGAATTCCAGAATCGGCGTCGCATCTGTGAAATGACCGATCATCGGGCGTTTCGAGGAACAGAATCCGCGCAGCACTGGCGACAGGAGGGCAGCCTGTGAACGCCTTTTTCCTTCATCAACAGCAGCGATCGCAGCTCCACCGAAAACCTGACGTTTTTTACCATAACTGGATTCCAGAAACGCGGCACACTTCTCAATAACGTTTAAGGTACGGATATAGCTCTCGTAGGCAGTATCTCCCCACGTAAACAATCCATGGGAGCCGAGCATAATCCCCTGAATGTCGGGAGATGCTTCCAGGCAGGCTCTCAGTTTCAGACCGAGGTCAAAGCCTGGACGCTGCCAGTCGACCCATCCGATATTGCCTTCAAATAGTTCTTCCGTAATACGCTTTCCATCCTTGCTCGCGGCAATCGCAATCGCCGCGTCAGGGTGCAGGTGATCCACATGGCGGAAAGGAAGAAAACCGTGCAGGGGCGTATCAATGGATGGCGCCTTGGAATCCAGGTCGAAAATACAGTGTTGAAACAGGGCGACCATTTCGTCCTCAAACTCGATACCGCGGTAGCGTTGCTCCAGATTGCGTAAACGCTCCACATACAATGCCGCCAGGCCGCTGCGTTTCAAAGTGCCCAAGTCACCACCAGAGCCCTTGATCCACATCACTTCGGTATCATTTCCCGTTAACGGGTCAGAGGCGATGGTTTTACAGGAGGTATTGCCGCCCCCGTAATTGGTCAGGCGCAAATCCGAACCGAGTAAATTGGAGCGATAGAGCAGCAGTGCGACTTCATCACCCTCCATTTGTGCTGCTTTGGCATGATCCCAAAGGTAGCTGACATGCTGAAAGGAATTGGCTGTATAAGTCCTGTTCATGAAACCATACAAATCAATAGAATACCCAATACTCAGCAAGAATCGAAT
>CAZYDZ010000132.1:0-417 GCA_964646535.1 uncultured Opitutaceae bacterium | reverse complement strand
GCTGCAGTAATTGGCAGCCAATTGCAGAAAAACACTATTCAAGGCACAAGGATCAGGTAAAACCGCGAAGCAATCAGATAAAACACCCGAAATAATCGGCAAAATGGGTGGTTCTTAAATGGGTACGGGGCTCTTGGGATGGCGGGATAGACGGGACTCGAACCCGCGACCTCCTGCGTGACAGGCAGGCGCTCTAACCAACTGAGCTACTACCCCAAGAGAAAAGGGGATCACATCTTTTTTTGTCGTACGAGTCAAGAGAAAGTACAGGAAAAATTGGGGATTGATATAGTTTAGCGGTCTTCCTTCATATCTGTAGGAGCGGCTTTATGCCGCGACTATATCACACACACGGTGGGGTCGCGGCGTAAAGCCGCTCCTACAGATATGAAGGAAGACCGCTAAACTATATCAATC
>CAZYDZ010000131.1:0-6323 GCA_964646535.1 uncultured Opitutaceae bacterium | reverse complement strand
TGAGATGAAAAGTTTCTTTCGAAGTCACAAGGATATTGTTATATTGCGGAAATGAGTTTTGATATCACTTCTCCGTCCGTCGATGCGAACTTCCCCGGGGGCAATATCCTTGTTCAACGAGTGGATGGGAATACATTTTTCCTGCAGCCTGACATGCGCGATACCCAGGGCTGGTGGTTCTACTGGTGTTTTCGGGTGCGCGCTGCAGCAGGACAGCAGATTGTGTTTGCCATGGATCCTAAAAACATCGGTGTGCTTGGTCCTGCAATCAGTTTGGACAAGGGAGTTTCCTGGAGCTGGTTCGGTATGGACGCAGTCAATGAAGGGCGTTTTTCCTGTAATTTTCCAATGGATACAGAGGAAGTCCGCTTTTCATTCGGCATGCCTTATCTGCAGTCCAACCTGGATTGTTTTCTTCTTACACATCCTGAGTTGCAGGTGGACACGTTGGTTTGTTCTCCACAAGGGCGAAAGGTTCCGATGATTCAGATCAGGAGTCGGTCTGTTGCTGCGCCATATGCCGTGGCTATTACCGTGCGTCACCACTGTTGTGAAATGATGGCATCTTATGTGTTGGAGGGGATGATTGAGGCCATTCTTGACCAAGGGGAAGGGGAATTAGCCGGTTGGCTGCGGGAAAACGTGGATTTTCTGTTTATTCCGTTCATGGATCTGGATGGAGTGGAGGCGGGAGATCAGGGCAAAAACCGTATTCCGCATGATCACAATCGCGACTATACCGATTCCCCCTTGTATCCCGAAGTAGCAGCTTTTCAAAAGCTATTGCCTCAATGGTCTGGTGGGCGTCCCTTGTTGGCGTTTGATTTACACTGCCCATACATCCGTGGTGATGTCAGTGAGCTATTGCACTTTTTGGAACCACAGCGGCGCGACCAGGCAGAGTGGCTGGCTGTTTTTTGTGACATTATGGAGCAGAATCAGCGAGGTTCTATTCGCTATAGAAAGTCAGACAACCTGCTCTACGGGCAGGGCTATAATGTTCTCCCTGCAGACCAGAAAAAAACCACGTGCAGCGGGTGGATCCGTTCATTGCCCAACAATATTCTGGCAACCACTATGGAAATTCCCTACGCCAATGCAGGTGGTTGCGAGGTCAATGCCACTTCGGCAAGGGCGGTCGGGCGCGACCTGGCTGTGGCTTGCTCTATGTTTCTGCGTACTGTGCGGACGGTTTAACTGACCCGATTGCGGTTGACGATCAGCGGAAAGACCGACTTACTAAGTGCATATGAAACTCAATCTCATTGGTCGTTCGCGAAAGTGGTTTACTGCCCTATGGGCTGGTTTGTTGCTGTCAGGAGTGTTGTCAGCAGAGGAGAGCAAAGAGCTGAACATTTACTATGCCAGGCATTATCAGGTGGACGAGGAGATTAACCGTTTGTTTACGGAAAAGACGGGGATTGGTATCAAATTGGTGCGCGGGAACCCGGATCAACTGATGGAGCGTTTGCGCACGGAGGGAGAGAACAGCCCGGCAGATTTGCTGATTATGGCGGATGTGGCGCGCATGCAGCGTGCCAGGGAGCAAGGTTTGTTACAGCCAGTGCAATTGGAGGTCCTGGATAAGGCGGTGCCTGAGTATTTACAGGACAAGGAAGGCTTTTGGCATCCATATTCCCTGCGCGCGCGGGTGATATTGGTATCCAAGGATCGGGTGAAACCTGGTGAAGTTAAGAATTATGCCGATTTGGCAGATCCGAAATGGAAAGGCCGCCTGTTGATTCGCAGTTCCAACAGCCCTTACAATCAGTCCCTGTTGGCCTCTATTATCGCTGCGGAGGGAGAAGCAGCAGCTCGTGCATGGGCTGCGGGGGTAGTGGCAAACATGGCGCGTCAGCCACAGGGAGGGGATCGTGATCAGATCAAGGAAGTCGCCAGAGGTCTGGCAGATGTCTGTGTCTCCAACTCGTATTACTACGGGATGTTGATCAACTCTCTGGATGAGAAGGATCGTGAACTCGCGACCAAGGTGACTTTGGTGTTTCCGAATCAGGATGACCGCGGGGTACACGCGAATGTGGGAGCTGCAGGAATCGCCCGCCATGCAAAAAACGTGGAAAACGCCAAAGCCTATCTTGAGTTTCTGGTATCTCCCGAAGTACAGAAGTTGCTTGCCAATGGCTCGTATGAATTTCCAATCAGCCTGCAGCGCGACCTGAGTCCAGTGCATCAGAGCTGGGGTGAGTTCAAAGTGGATAGAGAGACCTTTCAGAAGCTCGGGGAAAATCAGTTGAAGGCCATTGAAATCTTTGACGAGGTTGGTTGGAAATGATTGGATGAGGGATTGTAATTTTCCCTCATGACACCCGGCGATAAAACCAGTCCATTTAGAGATTCGGCATTCCGTTTTCGGTTGCGTCCGTCTGTCTGGGTGATCTGGTTGGTGGCCCTGATTGTATTGTTACCAGTGGCAATGGTGCTGGTGCGGATGCTGGAGCCCTCATCGGAAATGTGGCAGCGGGTAGTCCAGTTCCGATTATCGGGCTATTTATGGGAAACGGTATTGCTGGTTACGCTGGTGACAGGGCTGGCGGTATTGTTCGGCGGGCACGCCGCCTGGTATGTGTCCGTTCACGAATTTCCAGGAAGACGTCTGTTTGAATGGATGTTGCTGTTGCCGTTGGCGATGCCAGGTTTCATTGCGGCGATCGCGTATGTCGATACGTTTCATAACCTTACGCCAGTATACATTTGGATTCGCGAGCATTGGGGGATAGAGGCTTTTCGCACGGCACAGCAGGTTTCTTCCTGGGTGTTTGCGTCAGTCATCCTTGCCGCCACATTGTTTCCGTACGTATTTCTCAGTTGCCGTGCGGTATTTTTGCTGGAGACAGCGAGTTTTCTGGAGGCTTCGCGGATGCTTGGTGCGGGGAGTCTGCGCGCATTTCGGGAAGTGGCATTGCCTCTTGCAAGACCAGCGGTGGTGGCGGGAGCCAGCCTGGTGGCCATGGAATCGGTCAATGATTTGGGTGTGGTTTCCTATTTTGGTATCAATTCATTGACTCCTGGAATCTTCAGAGCCTGGTCTGAGGGCTTTATTGGAATTGCCATGCGTCTCTCCCTGGTTTTGATGGTGCTCACTCTGTTTGGTCTGGCGGTGGAGCGTTGGCAGCGCGGCAAACGACGGTTTTCCTCGGATATCGTGGAAATTCCGCTGGCGCGCCGCCGTCTGTCCGTTGTCGGAATCACTTTGGCCTGGCTGCTATGTGGCATTCCATTAGCTCTTGGATTTGTCATTCCGGCGATACGCATGATTCACTGGGGTTCCCGCGCGTGGGGCACACTGGATTGGGGCGCTACCTGGCAGGCGGCATGGAACAGCCTGAGTCTGGCCTCTTCCGCGGCTTTGTTGATCATGCTTGGCGGTCTGATATTGGTGGCGGGACGCAGGGCATTGGGGGGATGGTCCCTGCACCTGGCGCAACGGATCGGAATACTGGGATACACGTTTCCCAGTGCGTTGGTGGCAGTGGGAGTGGGATCGTTTGTAAATTATGGTGCGAATTATGGAGGAGGGAAATTGTGGTTTTTGGCTCTGCACGCCTCTGTGTTCGGTTTGTTATTGGCCTATTTTGTGCGCTTTCTGGCAGTGGGCATCCAGCCGATGGCAGCAGGTTTTGAACGTGTTTCCAGCAGCCTGACCGAGGCTGCCCGCACGATGGGAACACGGCCCCTAAACGCGCTGGTGCGTATAGAATTGCCCCTTGTATGGCCGTCATTACTGGCTGGGGCAACGCTGGCTTTTATGGATGTGTTCAAAGAGTTGACAATCACGCAGGTATTGCGTCCCTTTGACTTTGAAACGCTGGCCACGCAGACATTCCGTCTGATTACAGATGAAGGGCGAATGCCTGAAGCCTCAATTCCAGGGTTGGCTTTGGTATTGTTCAGTTTGCTTGGTTTGATTCCACTCACGCATATGCTGCGTCGGGCTTCCCGCAAAACACGTCTATGATCCGTCTTCAGGTAAACCAACTTTCAAAATCCTATCGCAGCCAAAATCTGCCGGCAGTGAGTGGTGTCAACTTTCAGTTGGATCAGGGAGAACTGCTGGCTTTGGTGGGGGAGAGCGGCAGCGGTAAAACCACTCTGTTGCGGTTGTTGGCGGGACTGGAACGGCCTGATGCGGGTGAGATTCATTTGGACGGGGCCGTGCTTTCGTCACCTGCTTATGTAGTACCGCCTGAAAAGCGCGGTATCGGCCTGGTGTTCCAACATCATGCACTCTTTCCGCACCTGACTGTAGAGAAGAACATTGCATTTGGTTTGCGCCATCTGCCACGACAAGGTCAGGAGGAAACCATGCAGCCGCTGCTCGATCTGGTCGGTCTGTCGGCCTTCCGTAAGCGTTATCCGCATGAACTGTCTGGTGGGGAGAGACAACGGGTTGCCTTGGCGCGTGCGCTGGCGCCCAATCCACGCCTGGTTCTGCTGGATGAACCATTCAGCAGCCTGGATGCGCGTCTGCGGCAGGCGGTTCGGGATGAAACACAGGCGATTTTGCGGGCGCGTCGGGCGACTGCCATTTTTGTCACCCATGATACGGGAGATGCCTTGTCGATTGCGGATCAGATTGTCGTGCTGAAGAACGGGATCGTGCAGCAGACAGGGATTCCCAATGAAGTGTATCATTCCCCCGTCAATGCTTACGTGGCTTCTTTTTTCGGTTCCTGTAACTTCCTTCCGGCATTACCGCTCTTGTGCCGTCATGAGGGATGTGCCCGTTGTATGATAGGCCCTCCGGGAAAACCGTTACAGGAAAGAAACATGGAGGAATGTTTATGGATTCGCCCGGAGAATCTGCGGCTGGTGCGCCCTGAATTGTCCAGCCATGCCTTGGTGGGCAAAGTGGTTAAAGTGACTTTTCAGGGATCCTGTCTGGAGGTCGTGCTGCGGTTTGATTTGCCTGGGACCACTCCATTTGAAGCCATGGTCTGCCACCATGAGCCATTTCCTGTACACCCTGGTGAAGAATGGGCTGTCGTACCCAAACCAGGCCGCGCAGGGAGCCACCCGATTACATTTGCCCGATAGAGGGCAGTTCACGGCTCTGGTCGCGGCGTAAAGCCGCTCTTACAAAAGTCAGGAGAACGCATTTGCGCCGAACAGCACGTTGGACTTCTGATTATAGTCCACGCCCGATACCCCGAAACCGAACAGCTTGAGGAACTCCTTCTGATAGGATTCGAAGTCCGAAATCGTCAACAGGTTGTCCGTGCTTACCTGTTGCCACAACTCAGCAACGCGGGCCTGAATTTCAGGGCGCATTTCCCAATCGTCGATGCGTACCCGTCCCCCCTCGTCAAACTCCAGAAAACTGTTCTCGTACATTTGGGTTTTGAACAGGCGGTAGATCTGTTCAATACATCCTTCATGCAGGTTGTGTTCCTTCATGATGCGGAACAACAGCGAAATATAGAGGGGAACCACTGGAATGGCAGAGCTGGCCTGAGTGACCACGGCTTTGTTGACCGATACAAACGCACGACCGCGGTGGATTTTCAGCAGGGCATCAATTTTCTGTGAGGATTTTTCCAGATCTTCCTTGGCCTTGCCAATGGTGCCGTTTTTGTAGACTGGCCAGGTCAACTCAGGTCCGATGTAAGAGTAGGCTACGGAGGAGCAGCTTGGCGCGAGGACTCCTGCCTGGTTCAGCGCTTCCATCCACATTTCCCAATCTTCCCCCCCCATGACGGAGACGGTATCCGCGATTTCCTCGTTAGTGGCGGGTTCGATAAAGACTTCGGTCACTTCCTGCTTGTCCGTATTCAGCGTTTTGCTGGTGAAGGACTGGCCAATCGGTTTCAACACAGACTTGGATACCGCACCCGTTTTCGGGTGTTGACGGCGCGGGGAGGCCAGGCTGTAGACAATCAGATCCACCTGTCCCAGGTCTTCCTTGATTGCGGCAATCACTTGTTGTTTGAACGTATCCGAAAAAGCGTCTCCGTTAAAGCTTCTGGCGTAATAACCGTCCTTGTGGGCGGCTTCTTCAAATGCCGCGGAGTTGTACCAGCCTGCAGACGCAGTCTTGTCCTCCTCCGGGGGGCGCTCGAAGAAGATGCCGATTGTGGATGCTCCGCAGCCGAATGTGGAAACAATGCGCGAGGAGAGTCCGTATCCTGTGGAGCTTCCTATTACCAGTACCTTTTTCGGTCCATGGGCAATGGGGCCTTGACGTTTGACATATTCAATCTGCTCCTGAACATGCGCAGCACATCCCTCCGGGTGAGCAGTCACACAGACAAATCCACGTACTTTAGGTTTTACGATCATAATGCGTAGGGGAGAACCGTAACCAG
>CAZYDZ010000130.1:0-6401 GCA_964646535.1 uncultured Opitutaceae bacterium | reverse complement strand
AGCGCAAACAGATCCTTCACCTGCTTGCCTGGGGATGCGATTCTCAGTTCTCCGCCATTGGCACGGGCCTTTTTGCCCGCTGCCAACAGAGCCCGCAATCCGGCGCTACTCATAAAAGTCACTCCATCCAAATAGACTACCAACGGAGCAGCATTCGTTTTTTCCACGGCACTCAGCAGGGCGGATTCCGCCCGCACGGAAGTAATGGCATCCACCCGTCCATCCAATTCCACGACCCATTTGCCAGATTCCTGGTATTCGATGATATTCATACCCTCCAGCATCAGAATTCATGAGTTGTCGGGTCAAGGCAAAAACCCTTGATCTCGACAAACGGATGATTCAAAGTGATCCCCATGCTGACTCTTCCCGAAGAATTACTGCTGCTGGTACTCGATGACGAGCGTGGGCTATTGCTGGATTTACCCCAGTTCTCGCTGCAATACGCACTTTCCGGAGCTTTTCTGATGGAGCTCGCCCTACAGGACTATCTGGAAGCAGATCTCGAATCGGTCCACAAGGTCAAATCAGACTCTCCCACAGACTCTCTCTCCGCTCAGGCCTGGGATATTCTCAAACCGCTTCCTGAAAAAAACATTCCTGTGCGCGAGATTATTGACGCCCTGGCCCAACGAACAAGCAACTTGCGCGAATCAACACTGCAATCCCTGGTCGACAAGGGTATTCTCAAGCGGGATCAACAGAAATTCCTCTGGCTGTTCGCTTTTCGTACCTACCCTGTCATTGACGATACGCAGCCCAAAGAGGTCAAAAAACGTATCAGCGACATCCTGTTCAGCGACGATCTCCCCGACCCGCGCGATGTCGCCCTGATCTGCCTCTGCGAGGCTTGCAAAATTTTCCAACAGGTATTCAGCAAGCGTGAAGTCGAAAAAGCACAGGCTAAAATCGACCAAATCAGCAAAATGGATCTGATCGGCCGTTCTGTGATCAAGACCCTGCGCGACATTCACGACTTGCCCCTACACACATCTGCACTCGGCCCTGGATTCATGCCTTGAAGTTCAGATGAGTTTAAGAATTACCGTACTGGTTGGGACAAACCGCCCACAGAGCAATAGCCGCAAAGTAGCCAATTTCGTCACGGAATGTTACGAAACACTGGGTGTGGAAGTGCAGGATCTCGATCTGCAAAACCTTCCCGCTGGTATCTTCTCTCCCGATGCATACGCGGAAAAGCCTGCTGCGTTTAAGCCACTGATGGAAAAAGTGCTGAATTGTGACGGACTGATGGTCGTTACTCCCGAATACAACGGCAGTTTTCCAGGTATCCTGAAATACTTCATCGACATGCTCCCCTTTCCCGAGAGCTTTGAACACCGCCCCGTCGCCTTTATCGGCCTGGCCGCAGGCATGTGGGGCGCCTTGCGCTCTGTCGAACAACTGCAACAGATATTTCTCTATCGCAATGGATTGGTCTGCCCCAGCCGCGTATTCCTCGCAAAAATCGGCTCTCTCCTCGACAAACAGGGCAAACTGAACGACCCCGACATCCGGCAACGCCTGCAAAACCAGGCTTCCGACTTCGTCGAATACGTACAACGCCTCAAAGGATTTTCAGGCGGCCAGTAAGGACTACTAACTATTACCGTTTCTACGCGGTTAATTCCTCGGTGCGGCCTGTTGTGTGATTGAAGCGCATGGAGAGGAGTTTGGAGACACCCTTTTCGGGCATGGTGACGCCGTAGATGGTATTGGCGGCGGCAATGGTGCGCTTGTTGTGGGTAATCAGAACGAACTGGGAGTACTCGGTGAACTGTTTGAGCAGGTCAATGAAGCGGTTGATGTTGCTTTCATCGAGCGGCGCATCCAACTCATCCAACAGGCAGAACGGGCTCGGCTTCACCATGTAGATGGCAAACAACAAGGCCACTGCGGTCATGGTACGTTGTCCGCCACTGAGCAGACTGAGCTTGCGCACGCGCATCCCCGGGGGCTGTGCCAGAATATCAATCCCTGATTCGAGCACATCCTCGCTGTCGATCAGATCCAGTTCGGCGACACCACCACCAAATAGTTTATCGAAGGTGAACAGGAAGTTTTTCTGCACCTGACGGAATGTCTCCTCAAATTGGATACGGGAAGTCTGATTGATCTCGTCAATCGTCGCTACCAGTTGCTCCTTGGCCTTCCACAAGTCGTCACTCTGGGCCTTGAGGAAATCGTATTCCTTACGCAGTTCCGCATACTCCTCAATCGCCACCAGATTGACTGGGCCCATCGCCTGGATTTTTCCGCGCAACAGCTTAATCTCTTCCTTGGTGGCGCCCCAATCCGTCATATCAAGGGAGGCATACTCCTCATCTGTGGGATCGTGTGGAGGCGCAAGATCCACCTCTTCGTCCAAGACGCTTTCATCGTCCATATCGACCTGAATCCTGGTAGGCACGGCCTCTCCTGCTTTCCAGAGCAAATCTTTCCACACCAGATTTTCGACATCAAGATTGTATTCACGCAGGGTCTCCTCCGAGAGGAACTGCAATTGGTTTTGCAAGGTATTCAGTTGCAGTTCCTCCTTGCGCAACGATTCCTCCCACTGGCGAATATCCCTGCGCTGTTCCTGCACCTCCGACTCCATTTTGGAGACACTTTTTTCAACTTCCTGCAATTCCTGACGACGTGCCTCCAGGGATTGCATGGAAATTTTCAACGACTCCTTCAATTGCTCAGAGCGTTCACGGGCAAGAGCCCCCTTTTGCTCTTCCTCGCGAATCTGTTCCTGCAAGTGCTCGACTTCACTGGTGCGCCGCAAACGCAATTGTTCGATATTGCGGGAATTCTGCTCCATCTGGGAGAGCGCCCGATCCAGTGTTTCCAGTTTTTGCTTCTTGGTCGCCAGGTCCACCCGAATATCCGCCATGCTGTCGCGTTTCTGGTCGCGCTCCGTGCGCAACTGTTGGACGCGCTTTTCACCCTCTTCCAAGCGATTGCGGGTTTCCTCCAACGCCTGTTCCAGTCCTTCCAACTCCTTGCGATAGCGGATGTGTTCCTCATCGCGATTCTGCCTATTCCGGTCAAATTCCCCCAACTGCTGCACAATCTGTTCCCACTGGGAATGAAAACGGGCGTGCTGTTGCTTCGCCTCCACTTCCTGCTGTTGCGAAGTGTGATACTCCTGCTGTATCTCCTGGGTGCGCACGCGGGATTCCTCCAGTGTTTCCTCTACCTGGCTCATGGCTGCCTGCAATTGTTCGTTCTGCTGCTGTAAGCCGCGCACAACCGTCGTCAACTCGTCAGCTTCCCGCTTGAGTTTGCGAATCGTACCCTGCCGCTGTAAAAACGAATCAGGCGCGCCCGCCTTATCTGTTCCCCCCGAAATAATACCACGGCCATCCACCCACTCTCCGTTCAGAGAAGCCACCAGGGTAAACTCAAACGAGGGATTTTGTTCCCAGTATGTCAGAAACGCACCGATATCTTCCGTGAAATACGATCCCTTCAACAAGCCGGCCAGCCAGGGATTCAAGGATTCCTCGTCGAGCCGAACCACCACCGACGCAGGCTGCAGGAATTCAGGCAGCGCGCTGGAATGACTTCCCGTATCCGCCGATGATTTCATCAACAGGTTAACCCGTCCCAACTGCTTGTCAGACATTGCCTGCAATACCTGGGACAATGCCTGTGATTCTCCCTCCCATACCAAGGCTTCAGTCGCAGTGCCCAACAGGGACTCCAAAGCGTGTGTGTACTTCTCATCCACTCGCACATAGCGCGTCAACAGACGCACCTGGTCCGCTGGCAACAGTTCTGCCAGTTTCCCTCCCAATATATTGCGCGCTCCCTGGCCAAAGCCCTCCAATTGCTCCTGCTGTTTTTCCAGCAGATTGCGCTGCGCCGTCAGGCGAGCCAACTGGCGATCCTTGTCCTGTAGACTCTCCTGCAGAGCACGGAACTCCTGACGCAGCGATTGGTTCTTCTCCTGTAACCCCTGAATTTCCTGTTGCGCCTGCTGCACTTCGCGCTCGCGAGTCTCACGATGAACACGAATTTCCCCAATCCGCTGATCCAGCGTTTCAACTTCGGCCTGCAAAGTCTGCTTCTGCTCGATTAGCGTGGCATGCCTGACCTCCAGAGTCTTCAGTTCCAACTCAATGCTGGCACAACGTGAACGGCTTCTGGAAATCCCCCCCTCCTGCACCAATACCTGCTGTCGCAAACGGGAAAATTCGGTTTCCGCATCGTTCAATTGCTTCTGAATGACCCCTACCTCAGCCGAACGCTCCTGAAAAACACGATCCGATGAGTCGAACAGATCCAGCGCCATCTGTTTATCCTGCTCCTCACCCTCCAAACGCTGTAACAACTCGCCGCGTTGTTTTTCCAGTTCCACAATCTCCTGCTCCATTGCCACAATACGCTCGGCAAAATCCGTGCGGCGCAAAGTCGCCATCTCCACCTGATTGTCTGCCTGTTCAATCTCTGAACGCAGGTTGTAGACAGTCTGTTGCGATTCCTGCAACGATTGGAACAGCTCCTGGCGGCGGGTATTCACCTGTTCATGGCGCGCCTCAATATCGGCAATCACCTGGCGGCGGGCCTCTACCTTGGCGCGCAGCTCGTCTACCTCCCTGGCAAGTATGCCGATAGTACCTTTCTGCTGTTGGTAGTGAAACGCGTTGTAACCCAAATCCAGATGGCGCAGTCGATGTTCGATTTTCTGGTAGCGCAACGCCTTGGCCGCCTGGCGTTTCAGAGAGGACATGCGCTTGCCCTTTTCCTCCAGCACATCAGACACACGCGCCAGATTGCTGTCCACATGTTCCAGTTTTAATAACGCCTCGCGGCGCTGAGTCTTATAACGCGTAATCCCGGCAGCTTCTTCGAAAATCGTACGGCGCTCTGCAGGATTATCCGAAAGAATCTGGTCAATCTGGCCCTGTACCATGAAGGAATAGGAGACGCGCCCCACCCCCGTATCCATGAACAAATTGTGGATGTCCTTCAGGCGGCTGGCCTTGCCGTTGATATAGTAGGAGCCCTGCCCGTCCCGCGTCACCCGACGGGTGATTTCAATCTGGTGAAACGAGGTGCCTAATTGCTGTTCGCACTCACTGAACACCAGGGTTACCTCGCATAACGACAACGCTTTGCGCTTTTCGTTACCGATGAAAATGACGTCCTGCATTTTACCGCCGCGCAATGCCTTGGCGCTCTGCTCACCCAGAGCCCAGCGAATCGCATCAGCAATGTTGCTTTTGCCACAACCATTGGGGCCCACCACCGCGGACACTCCGCGGTCCAGTTTTAACACAGTACGGTCGGCAAAGCTTTTAAAGCCACTGATTCTTAATTCGCTGAGATACATGAAGGTTTCCATTCAATCGACATGAGCCGAGGAATCAAGATTCGATTATTTCCTGTTTACCGCCCCTTTTTCGGTTGCCTGTATGCCAAAAAACAGGATTTCCTGAATGGATGCGTTTTGACAAAAGGGAAAACCATCAACTCCGCCCGATCTCCATTGAGGGGAACATTGCTCCCCACGCCGCAGGATCGGTCCTGATCCGCTTCGGCAACACCCAGGTGATTTGTGCAGCCTCGGTGGAAAACCGGCTGCCATCCTGGATGAAACAACAGGGCGTCACAGGTGGATGGATTACCGCTGAATATTCCCTGCTCCCCTACAGCACGCATGAGCGCAAACAGCGTGATATCAGCAAGGGTCGCCTGGACGGGCGCACGGTGGAGATCCAACGCCTGATCGGACGGGCTTTGCGCGCAGTCACTGATCTACAAAAACTGCCCGATATCAGTCTCTCCATAGACTGTGATGTCCTGCAGGCCGACGGCGGCACCCGCACCGCTTCTATTACGGGAGCTTACATTGCCGCGGAAATGGCGGTTCGCCGTTTGATCTCCGCTGGAAAACTGCAGGAATCCCCGTTCACACATTCAGTCGCCGCAGTCAGCGTGGGTATTCTGGACGGCGCTCCGTTACTCGACCTGAACTACGAGGAAGACCGCAATGCCGAGGTCGACTGCAATGTGGTCATGACTGGCGATGGACGCCTGGTGGAAGTACAGGGCGCAGGAGAAGAGGCTACATTCAGCAAAGCACAACTGGATCAGATGATTGAGCTGGCCGAAGGGGGCATCCAACAGTTGTTCGGGATGCAAAAGACATTCCTGGACGATTTTCAACGAAGTCTGCCTATCTAAGGAAGACATCTGGTTTTCCTTGTAAGAGCGGCTATACACCGCGAGCCGAACGTGGTGTGGCTTGGTCGCGGCGTAAAGCCGCTCCTACAGTGCCTTCAATGCCCATTCCCCTGAAAACGATACAAATCCGTGAACTTTCTTGAATCCAGCCGTTGATCGTGTTCTGCTGGTATCTTTCTTTGACTTTTCTGATCCCTTTATGAATATCCACGAATATCAAG
>CAZYDZ010000129.1:0-6437 GCA_964646535.1 uncultured Opitutaceae bacterium | reverse complement strand
AGAACAGTACCCGTACCCGCATTTCATTTGAGGTGGGGATTGGCGAATTGGGCGGACGCCCCATCTATCTGGCCAGCAAGGAGACACAGACCAGTAGGGGGGAGTCCGTTGCGGATACTGCGCGGGTGATGTCGCGCTATTTGCATGGTCTGGTGATTCGTACGTTTTCACATGCGGATGTGGAGGAATACGCCCGCATGGGAAGCATTCCCATTATCAACGCACTGACCGATTTCCTGCATCCCTGTCAGATATATACGGATGCGTTCACGCTTGCTGAGCGATGGGCATCTGGAGAGGGAGATTATGTGGAGTCGCTCAAGGGAAAGAAAATCGCGTTTTTGGGTGACGCAGCCTGTAACGTGGCAAATTCCTGGATTCTCGGCGCAAATTTATTCGGCATGGAAATCTCACTGGCGGGTCCTGAGGGATTTGCTCCAAAACAGGCCATTCAGGATTTGTGTGCGAAGGAAGGATTCCCGAATCCTTTTCATTTCACAACAGACCCGGTCGAGGCGGTAAGAGGCGCCGATGTAGTCTACACGGATGTCTGGGTCAGCATGGGAGATGAGGCAGAAGAGGAAAAGCGTATCCGCCTGATGCAACCCTATTCGGTGACGGCTGATTTGATGCGCGCGGCAAACCCGAACGCCTTGTTCATGCACTGCCTGCCAGCACACCCGGGTTTGGAAGTCACGCAGGAAGTATTGGACAGCCCTGCTTCCATTATCTTTGACCAAGCGGAAAATCGTCTCCATGTTCAGAAGGCGATCCTCTCTGTTCTCGGTCAGAGATAAGAGATAATCAGAAGAGCCATTTTGTTTGCATACTATGAAAGTCGTACTTGCTTATTCAGGAGGTTTGGATACCTCGGTGATCGTTCGGTGGATTAAGGACACCTATAACGCAGAAGTGGTTACGTTTGCTGCGGACATCGGGCAGGAGGAAGAACTCTCGGGCCTGGAAGAAAAAGCAAAGGCTACGGGCGCCAGTAAGCATTACACGCTGGATCTGGTAGATGCGTTTGCCAGCGACTTCATCTATCCGATGATTCGGGCCAATGCGATCTATGAAGGCCAGTATTATCTGGGCACTTCCATTGCGCGTCCTCTTATTGCCAGGGCGCACATTGACATTGCACGCAAGGAAAATGCTACGGCGCTGGCGCACGGCGCCACAGGCAAGGGTAACGACCAGTGCCGTTTTGAGCTCTCTTATGCAGCGTTGGCACCAGATCTGCAGATCATTGCACCCTGGCGCATAGACGATTTCCGCAAGCAATTTCCAGGGCGCAGTGAGATGATTGCCTACTGTCGCGAGCAGAAGATCAATGTCGAGGCTTCCGCTTCCAAACCGTATTCCATGGATCGCAACCTGTTGCATATTTCCTATGAGGCGGGGATTCTGGAGGACCCCTGGTTTGATCCCACAACAGAAGAGAACAAGGGAATGTTCAAGCTGTCCGTGTCACCGGAAGATGCACCAGATCAGGCCGAATATGTCGAGTTGACGTTCGAAAAGGGGGACTGTGTGGCGGTAAACGGTGAACGCCTCTCTCCTGCCGAGGCCTTGCGTCGTCTGAACCGTCTGGGTGGCAAGCATGGTATTGGACGCGTGGATCTGGTGGAAAACCGCTTTGTTGGCATGAAGAGTCGTGGTGTCTATGAAACACCCGGTGGTACCATTCTGATGCAGGCACACAGACAGATTGAAAGTCTGACGCTGGATCGCGACCTGATGCACCTGCGCGACTCCCTGATTCCCAAGTATGCGGAGTTGATTTATTACGGATTCTGGTTTGCTCCGGAACGTGAAGCCCTGCAGGCATTTATTGACAAGTCGCAGGAAAGTGTGTCCGGCGTAGTGCGCCTCAAGCTGTACAAAGGCAATATCATCACCTGTGGTCGCAAGTCCGACCTCTCCCTATACGACCCGCATGTGGCGAGCATGGAAGGTGTTGTCAGTTCCTATAACCAGAACGACGCTACCGGCTTTATCCGCTTGCAGGGCTTGCGCCTGCGCGCCCGCCACGCGGCCCAGCAGCAGTTTATTCAGGAGTAGGGTAAGCTTTCATTTTTATGCATGTCCTTTCCGGAAACGGGTGTGATTTCCGAATTGCCGGTACGCGAAGGAGCCGTGGTGAAAGCAGGGGATATCCTGGCTCGTTTGGACTACAGGACTTTGCAGGCGGAATTGAATATCGCTCAGGAGCAGCTCCGTATTCGCAAGTTGCGTTTTGAAAAGCTGCAGGAACTGCAAAAGATCGGGAGTGTTTCTCCCGATGAATTCGAGCGCGCCCTCGCCGATCTGTATATGGACGAAGAGAGAGCCAAGCGAATTGAAGCACAATTGGAAAACCGCACTTTACGCGCGCCGTTTGATAGTGTCGTGGTGGAGCTTAAGAAGGAGCTTTCGGAGAGTGTATCTTCGGCCAGTACGCATGTGCTGACAGTTGTTCAATTGGATCGCCTGCTGGTGAATGTGCATCTGTCACCGGAGGAGGCATTTCGATTGCGCGCGAAGGAAGTCGAACCCGATCCCGCCTGTGCGCAGCCGACCTGTTTTGACTCCCGTTGCACAATAGGTACAGACCCGAATGGTGCTAGTTTAAGGCCATGATCGTTGGTTTCTATGGGTAGGGCGATCCCGACATATCGGGAGCGATGTCTTGAGTGAGGGACGAGGTGCTATTGTCTGTTCCCATATCCCGACCAGCTCCCCAAACCTGTCGGGAACCCTACCTTATCCGCAGCGGCGCACTGTAGGAGGGGCTTTACGCCCCGACACAAAACCACACCCATTCGGTCGGGGCAATAAAGCCCCTCCTACAGGGAAAACAGCGATTACCTCGCTAAACTAGCACCATTCGGTACAGGGCATTTCCTGCGGAACTGCATGTACATTGTCAATAAATGAGAACTAATAAGAAAACTCTTTGGTAACACGAAAAGTCTTTTCTTGTTAATCTAAACTGGTACTTGAGGGCTTTTTGCAGAATGTCAGACGACGTTACAGCAGGATTTGCCCCCAAGGATGGCAATATCAGGATCCCAATGAGTGCAACATTAGTAGAGTCTACCATGGAAATTGATGCCAAGGATCAATTTTGTGCAAATATTCACGGTTGGGGAGAAATATGCGGGGGAATCACGGGTATTGACTCCGAGGGATATCATTCTCTCTCGCATTACACTGCGCTGGGAGCCAATGACGGACGCAAAGTACGATTCCATTATACGCTTTCGGGCAGTGGGTGGTTCAGGATGGGGCAGGCTGTAAGGCAGGCGGGGGTGGGACAGGGTTTTATATGTGATACTCCCTCCGTGTGCGCATACCGCAAGGATGTGGACTGTCCGCAATGGAAAGTTCTCTGGGTGGAAATATCAGGTCATGGAATTTCCAGGATATTGGACAGATGCTCCCGGTTGTATGGCACGGTTGTTCATTGGGGACAGGATTCGCACTTGGCGTATAGGGCTCAACAGTTGGTGTCTGCGGGTATCCGTGTGACAACCGACAGCAACCATTTTCTAAAAGAGCGTTTGTTGAGGTGGATTTGGGAGTTAGAGGGTTGGGTAATGGAGCATACCCCCTCGGCGAGAGAGCAGGATATGTTGCAATTTGTGCGCAGCTATACACAGCAAAATCTGCGGCGCACATTTCGATTGTCCGAGATGGCGCGCGAGTATGGGCTCAGTTGTTCAGGTTTTTCACATAGCTTCCAGACTGTTACGGGGTCTTCCCCGATCGCTTACGCAAATAAGGTACGCATGGAGGAGGCGCTCAGGTTGTTGAGTTCCACGCGTTTGTCTGTGAAAGAGATTGCTGTCATGCTAGGGTTTGCCAGCAGTGACTATTTCTGCAAATCCTTTCGCCGCCACCATCTGATGTCTCCAGGTGCATATCGGCACACCGAATGGAAAGGAATTCGTCGGCAAAAACGCTATATGCCCATTGGATAAACGGTACCAGTGGAGAAAGACGTTGTTGTGCGATGAAGATCAGCGCTTCTTGAAGAGCGAGCCTATCAGGCTGAGAAGGAATAGCACCAGGAATACGATAAACAAGATCTTGGCGATCTCAGTTGCAGATCCCGCAATACCACCAAAGCCAAGCAGGCCAGCTATCAGGGCGATCACAAGAAATGTTAATACCCAAGATAACATAATCTGATGATAAGATGCTGTTGTGGCTGGATGCAACCCTAAATCGACATAGGTCGAGGGCTCTCCATTTCAGATCAAAATGTACCATTAGCATCACCTTTGCCGGTTTGACGTTCTCATCCATATCGACTTATTTACCTATCATGAAACCGTCGAATGAGCGCAGCGAGAAGGAGTGGCAATCGATTCTGACACCGGAGCAATATTGGGTGTGTCGTCAAAAGGGAACAGAGAGACCGTTTGCCAATCGTTATTACGATTGCAAGGAACCTGGGGTGTATCACTGTGCCGCATGTGGTGCGGCGTTGTTTGACTCTGGACACAAATATGATTCGGGTTCGGGGTGGCCCAGTTTTTACCAGCCCCATGCGCCGGATGCAATTGTGGAGCATCCTGACGAGAGTCATGGAATGGTTCGGACAGAGGTGGTGTGTGCGCATTGTGATTCGCATCTGGGACATTTGTTTCCAGATGGTCCGAAGCCGACAGGCGTACGCTACTGCATTAACTCGGCGGCGCTAGATCTGCGTTGAAAACGGGTTTACCACGAGGACACAACAGGTCTTGGGTAGGACGATATCCCTTGTAGGAGGGGCTTTATGCCGCGACCCTTTCCATGTCGCACGTCAGAAGTCGCGGCGCAAAGCCCTTCCTGCATTTCAAAATTCTCTGCGTCAATCCGCGCAATCTGCGGTTCCCTTCCTCTTGGTGTCCTCGTGCCTTTGTGGTAAATCCCTTTTCACCCTATATGACCTATCACTGCCTGAATACCGTTGACGAAGAGGAGACGCGTCGGCTTGATGGAAGGCTGGAAAACCCGTAGAAACCATGACATCGCCAGCGATTTCCAAACCATTGGACCCAAAAGGGACTTTTTTGCATCTGAGTTCTGAGTTATCGACCGATTTGGCTGCGTTTGAGGTGTTTTTTGCGGGACAGGGAGAAGTGTTTGAAGAGGAGATTCGTGAATTGGTGCATTACTGTCTGGCCCATCGGGGCAAGCGGATCAGACCGGTTCTGGTATTGCTGTCGGGGGGGCGATCCGGTGCGACTACCCCGGTGAATCTGCAGTTGGTCAAGGCGGCGGCGGTGGTGGAAATGGTGCATCTGGCGACATTGATACACGATGATATCCTGGATGAAGCCGAGTTGCGGCATAAGACTCCTACTGTGTTTCAGAAACATGGTGCGGAGATAGCGGTGTTATTGGGGGACGCTTTTTTTGCCCATGCTCTGCATCTGGCATCGGACTTTCCCACGGTGGAAATCTGCCGTGCAGTCTCGCTCGCCACTCGCCGTGTATGCGCGGGAGAAATTGAGCAGAACTTTCGCAAGGGGCAGTCGTTTCTGGAGATGGAACGTTACCTCCGCATCATCGAATTGAAAACAGCCGAATTGTTCAAGGTGTCGTGTCGCCTGGGAGGAGTGGTGTCCGGTTTGTCGGAGCAGGCGGTGCATGCGTTGGAAGAGTTCGGTCGCCAGTTGGGAATCTCCTTTCAGATGTATGACGACTTGCTGGATCTTTTTGGCGTGGAAGAGAAATCAGGGAAAACCCTTGGGACAGATTTTGCCTCTGGTAAGTGGACGCTACCTCTGATCTTGTACGCACAGACGTTGACTACAGAAGGGCGCCAGCAATGGGTTCAGGATTGGGGTCAGGGGCGTTTGGGACTCGATGTTTTGCGAGAGACTCTGGTGACAACAGGAGTGTCAGATACGTGCCGCCAGGTAGTGAATGAACGGTTGGCTCTGGCGCGTGCGCAGTTGGCGTTGCTGCAGAATCCTACGCTGGAGAAGGCGCTCTCGCCTCTTGCCGACGCACTTGAAGTGCAAGTAGCCAAGTTGCTGGAGCGATGATGGCGTAGACTACCTAAGGGATTTACCACAAAGACACAGGAGGCACGAAGGAGGAAGTAACCGCAGATGGCGCAGATTTACGCAGAGGGTTTTGAAATTGGATTCCTAAAGAGGAGGGGCGACCTCTGTGTCGCCCGCGTTGACATGAGATTCGCCTTCGGCAATGGGCTTCGCAACCTCTAATGGAAAGAGAAAAACCATTGTCGTTTGCGAGACGATTAACGGGCGACATCCCGACTTGTCGGGCCCCCTCCATTAACGTCCAATCTCCAGTAACCCTCTGCGTAAATCTGCGCCATCTGCGGTTACTTCCTCTTAGTGTCCTCGTGTCCTTGTGGTGAATGGCAGGAGAAATATCGGGTTGAAAAACTTTTAAGAACGTGCCATATTAGGGTCACTGATATGGAATCTGCA